>JAHEZR010000190.1 GCA_023251005.1 Ignavibacteriota bacterium
ATTTTGTTTCTGTAGAAAAATACCTGTTCAGAGGGAAGAGTCGGTGCGACCTCAATTCCTCTGAATCCGCCGATTCGCTCAAACGCATCGATTACGTTCTGACGCTTCAAGGCAAGCTGCGCATCGTATTGAACATGCTGCCATGTACATCCGCCGCAAGTCCCGAAATACTTGCACGGCGGGGTTGTCCGATATGGTGATGGCCTTAGAATGCTGACCGGAATCGCTTCAGCAAAATTTCGCCTCATCTTCTCGATTCGAAGGCGCGCAATATCGCCCGGAACCACACCTGAAGCGAAGACCACGAAACCATCATGGCGGGCAACACACTTTCCTTCGAGAGCGAAATTCTCAATCGTCAACTCGAGTTCATCTCCACGTTTCATAGTCTTGCTTTCTTCATGGCGAGCGGAAGATCGTGATAGATCAGAATGAGCGAAAGCTGGAGAGCACAATTTAAGCAACGCCCCTTCTGACGTCGACGATCTCTTTAATTCTACTTCAGATAGTATTTGAGAGGGTTCGGGGAGATGCGGCATTCCTCAGCAATTCGAAGACCGTTGATCTTTCGCTCGTCGCGCAGCCTGTAGAGTCGCGGTACAATCCTGTCTCGGAGATCTATAGGAGTGAGAGGGTTGATGAAGATGGCCGTACCCCCTTCAAAGCCAGCGGGGACGTTTACCCGCCACTTGATGAGGACGTGCCACGGCATTTCGTACACCGTATCGACGGGCGTGTAGTACCACTCTTCGTTGCAAGAAATCTCACCGCCTGTTGCAGCGTGGCATGCGTGGATCAAGTCGCTGATCCCCCGGAGTTCCTCATCCGTGTGCTGATAAGGGCGAGTGCGGGACGATTTCGAGTAAATTTCAATCGTTGGAAAACGATGTCCGATTCCAACGAAGGCGATCGCTTGATCATTTTCAGCGAAGACGAGATTATGATGGGCAGCGAAATTCGCACCGTACTCATTAAAGACGTTTGGATCTTCTCTAAGCATACGGATTTGCCGCTGCATCGAAGATCCCCACTCGTCGAGTGCGACGAGCTGTTTGTGGAGGTGGTCAAAGGAAGCGCCGGCAGGCTTGAGCCAATTCTGGAAAATGCTGATGTAACGAACATAGCGATTATTTTCGAGGATGTCGCGCATCGCATCGATCGTAAACTTAAAATACCAAAAGTGATCCTCCTCGGTCATGTCGCCGGAGGAATAGAGCTGTGAGTCCCACTCCGCCTCATCGCGGTAATGGCGGCGAGCGATGACGAGCTCGTGTCCACCACCAAAGAATGCATCCGCCATTGCAATCTTCTGTTCTTTGGACACTTTCTCGATCTGTTCTGGGGTCTTGCCCGAGACCCGCAGCTTGTAATCGATGATCTCAAGCACGTGCTTCAGGCCTGTGGGGTTCGCAAGATAACTTTCCTTCCAACGTCGCGTCGATTCAGTGAATTTGTAGCCGTAATTCTTTCTCCAGTAGTCAAGTGTCACGATCTCAAAGAGGTTCGGTGTCCGGCGGAACTCTGCAACGGTTTTGAACAGTTGGTCCGGCGACACCATGTCAAGCTTCACATACGTCCCATCCTGTTTAACGAGACGGGATTTTTCTGGAGGTGTCTCAAAGTACCGAGCCGGGCAGAAGCCGCAATAATCCTCTATTTCCTTTTTCTTGAGCTTGGATGCACTTGCTGGCATCTCGTTCGGGAGAGGCTTGCTTCCACGTCCCGAGACGGCCCACACTTCGGTTCCTGTGAAGGGATTGATCTGCTTCACAGTACCGTCGGGCATGATGTTGTAGAAAATATTTTCGTGGGTCGAGTTCAGGTTTCTGTCCATAGACTACAGGAAGTTCAAGTGTTGAAAAAGTGAAACCTCATTCGATATGTGTTGCAAAGTCAAGCAATCGATCGACTTTCTCTTCACTATCCGCCTCAGCGTAAAAGCGGACAAGCGGCTCTGTCCCCGATGGACGAACGAGAAGCCACCCGCCGTCAACAAAATATTTGTAGCCGTCGATGTCTTGAACTCTGAGGACCTTCTCACCGGCAATCCGAGAAATCTTTCGGTTGAACTTTTTCATGATACGATCCTTCTCGCTCGAAGTAATGCGCAAGTCGATTCGTTTGAAGTGATGCTCTCCATACTTATCAACGAGCTCTTGGACGAGAGCGCTCATGGATTTCTTTCTCGTGATCATCATCTCACATAAGAGCAGCCCGACGAGGATCCCGTCCCGTTCAGGGACATGACCACGGATGCCGATACCACCGCTTTCTTCGGCCGCAATGAGGATGTCACGCTCAACCATTAGCCGGCAGAGATACTTGAAGCCAACAGGCGTCTCATGGAGCGTTAGCCCGTATTCTTCGCACATCTTGTTGATCATCTGAGTGACGGAAAGAGATTTTGCCACCGCGCCCCTGAAATGTTTTTGCTCGACGAAGTATTTTAAGAGAAGAGCAAACATGAAATGAGAATCGACGAAGTTCCCTTTTTCGTCTACTGCCCCAACGCGGTCGGCATCCCCGTCTGTTGCAAGCCCAATGTCATATTTTCCTTTTCGAACCGCTTCCCTTAATTCAAGGACATGCTCTGCCATAGGTTCCGGACGCATGCCGCCGAAAGATGGATTGAATGTGTCATGAATTCGATCCACTCCTGGAACAAGACGCTCCATCACGCCTTGCCCCGCACCGTACATTGCATCGTAGAGGATTCGTAGTCCAGAACGGTTGATCGCTTCGAGATCAACTTTATTCTTAATGTCATCGACATAGAGTTTTCCCAGATCGACGTATTCTACTTTTCCTTCATTCAAAAGTGCCGACAGAGGTTTTCCCGGTCTGCGGACTTTCTGCCGTAGAACTTTTTGCAGTTCCTTCTCAACAACGGCGATCTGTTCAGGATGGGCTGGGCCAGCGAAATCCCCGCGAATCTTAAAACCATTATACTGCGCTGGATTGTGACTCGCTGTAATGATGACAGCCCCCGCGGCACCAAACTTCTTTACGGCGAGAGAAACCATCGGCGTCGTGACGATGCTGTTTGCAAGCTTC
>JAHEZR010000037.1 GCA_023251005.1 Ignavibacteriota bacterium
GGCCGAGTGATTGGATTCGGTGCGCGGCAACTTTATGATGATGATCAGATGGGGAAGTATATTAACTCTCCCGAAACGACAATCTATGACAAGAGCCGTGTCCTCTATGGAATCTACCAGGCAAAGAATGCCATCATTGATCACAATGCTGCTATTCTCGTTGAAGGCTATGCTGATCTGATTTCGCTCTTCCAGTCAGGAATCGAAAATGTCGTCGCGTCAAGTGGGACCGCCTTGACAGAAGATCAGATTCAGCTCATTGGTCGCTACACAAAAAACATTACACTTGTGTATGATGCCGATTCCGCCGGCTCCAATGCGATGATGCGCGGTGTCGACCTCGTCATCGAAGGGGGGCTCGATGTGAGAATTGCGGAATTACCGCCAGGACACGACCCTGATTCATATGTAAGGAAATTCGGAGGGGAAGAGTTTCAGAAGTTGGTCGAGCAAGCCGTTTCATTTATAGACTTCAAAGCTCATACTTTTCAACGGGAAGGAAAATTTGACACTCCCGAGGGACAGGCTGACGCCGTGCGCTCCATTGTCCAGACCATTGCAAAGATGAGAGATGAGCTGAAGCAGAATTTCTATATCAAGGAAGTTGCAGAGCGCTATGGGATTTATGAGTCTGTCCTCCATCGGGAGCTGGAAAAATGGCGGCCCAAAGAGCGGGGAAGAGGTCGAGTTGCTCAGCCCTCTATCCAGCGCGTCCCGGTTTATGAATCTTCACTCGCGGAAGTCACTCCCCGAAAGGCACTCCTGATCCCCGCAGCAGAACGAGACATCCTCAAACTCATGCTCGAAGAGGATGGAAAAATCATTGAGCAAATTTTCCAGCATGTGACGCTCGATGATTTTCTTGATGACAAAGTTCGGGCAATCGTCGGTGCGATTCGTGATCACTACCATGGGACTTCGGAGGTCGACCTTAGTAGCCTAATCAACGAAACGACCGATGTGGAGATGAAAAGTGTGATAACAGACTTGATGGTCAGTCGATATGAGATGACGAAGAGCTGGGTCGGTATCGGCGTTGAAGTTGAAGAACCTGCCGCTGAAAAAATAGCGAATGCGGCGGTCGTAGCCATTAAGAAGCGCGCGCTCGAGAAAAGGATTGAGGAAAACCAGCGACAGTTGAAGGGAGCGGTTGAGGGAGGCCAGGACGCCTCAACTTATACTATTCTCCACGATCAGTTGCGACAGGAGATCAAAGCTCTTGAATCCACACAGTTCATCTCGCCACGAGGATCAGAGTCTCTCAAAGAGAAATCTCCCGGTTGACGCGGAAGAGCGATTCTTTTGACAATGCCAGGGCTTCTGTTTTTGCTCTGGCTTCTCTATTTTTGGGCCGATTTCTTCTTGCAACTCAGACTCCGTTCAACTATATTGAGATCGAATTTGTTCGGCGCCCGCTTTTTATATAAAAGCGAGGTTGACAGTGGAAAAATTCCTCATCACACGCACGGACCGTCTTGGTGATGTCGTTCTCACAATAGCAATGCTGCCAATATTGGAGAAACATTTCCCCGATCCCCGGCTTTCGATGCGTGTTGGGAGTTACGCAGGCGGACTCTCGATGGACAGCAGCTGCGTTGATGACGTTCTCATCTACGATGGTTCAAAGCCATTGGATCTAAATGGACGTACCCGCTTGAATTTCCTTTACAGATCCCTACCACAAGCTACGAGCACATCCGTGGCCTCTGTGGTTCGCTTTCGATCGCTGAGGGAGGCTCGCAAGTGATCATTCATCCGGGAAGTGGTTGTTCGTCAAGAAAGCGTTTGTTAGCTGATGAGAAAGGAAAGAGACTCGGCTCACATTTTCGACTGGCTTCATCGTAGAGGGATGACTTGCCCACTATGCTTGGTTATCGGCTTCATGCTCCTCAACGGTTCAGTCTTCCCACAGGATTCGGTGAAGGTCTCGGCCGATACCCTGGCCTACCACACAAGTGCAAGCGCAGCACCAGCTTTTCGAACAGTCGAGAACAAAGCGTTTGGTCTCGGAGAAAAACTTTTATTCGACATCTCTTATGGCTTCTTCCACGCCGGGGAAGCCGTCATGGCAGTAAGTGCAATCGAGACAGTTCTCACGCGACCGAGCTATCGTTTGACGTTTGATGTTGAATCAACCGGGGCTTTTTCAGTGATCTACAAAGTCCGTGACCATTATGAGTCCTACGTCGACGTACAGGGGCTTTTCCCATGGAAATTCGAACAACACATTCAGGAGGGAGGATACCGCCGCGACTTCAGTGCGGTGTTCGACCATTTCCGAGGGAAGGCAGTGACGGCGGACGGCGAGTTTGATATTCCACCCAATGTGCACGACATGGTCTCAGCATTCTACTTTGTTCGCACGATCGACTTCGCCGGGAAGCGACCGGGCGAAAAAGTGCACCTGCAAAATTTTCATAAGGATCAGACCTATCTACTCGACATTAAGTTTCTCGGTAAGCAGACACTTGAGGTCGATGCGGGAACCTTTGATTGCATTCTCGTCGAACCCCTGGTCAAGGAGGGCGGCTTGTTCAAAAGCGAAGGGAGGATCATCATCTGGCTCTCAGATGATGAACGGAAAATACCAGTGAAGGTCAGCACTAAAGTGCTCATCGGCTCCATCGATGCTGAGTTGAAAGAGTACTCCGGGGTCCTTGGTCCAATACCAGCAAGACATCCTGACTCCAATTAGACATTGGCGAATCGATTAATGGCTACTCGGTACCCGTCCGTTGATCTCAGGAAAATCAAAACGATTTCGATCAAGAAGCGAAAAAGCAAGGTTCGACTTCAGGATTTCGCGAAGCCATTCGACCCGAAGACTGGGACATTCAAAGATTTCATCGATTCCCTACCAAAGATACTTGTCGCCGACGAATTGAGGGAATTCGTCGAGCATATTCTCATTTCTCGACGTAAAAAGAAACCCGTTATTCTCCTCATCGGCGCTCATGTAGTCAAAGTTGGTCTCTCTCCTCTCATTATTGAATTGATGAAGGAGAATATCATCACGACGGTGGCGATGAATAGTGCTGCGGCCATCCATGATATTGAAGCTGCGTTGTGGGGGAAAACTTCTGAAGATGTCGTGGAAAATCTGGCTGATGGTAGCTTCGGCATGTCGAAGGAATCGGGGGATTTCATCAATAGGACGCTTTCGCAAGCAACACGCGAGCCCGGGGTAGGTTATGGGGAAGTCCTCGGAAGAGAATTGTTGAGAGTCAACGCACGCCATGGAAAGCTCAGCATCCTGGCGACCTGTTATGAGCTTCGAGTTCCCGCAACAGTCCACGCAGCGATTGGTACTGACATCGTCCATCAGCAGCCAACGATGGACGGTGCAGCAACAGGAGAAATGAGTTTTAGAGATTTCAAGATTCTGTGTCACGGCGTAACGGGTCTAGTCGGCGGCGGCGTTGTAATGAATTGGGGCTCTGCCGTGATCATGCCAGAAGTATTTCTTAAGGCTCTCACCGTCGCACGCAATCTCGGCTTCCGGGCAAAGGGATTCGTGACTGGGAATTTCGACATGATCCAGCATTACCGTCCTTCAGTGAACGTTGTCTATCGTCCGACTCTTCACGGCGGGAAAGGGTATCAGTTCACTGGCCATCACGAGATCATGATACCTCTTCTTACGGCGATGGTCAAGCAGCGACTTCGTTGAATCCCTTATGCTGAACGACCCACCCGACGACCGCATCGAAGTATCTCATGTCGAAGAAGTTCTTCCCAGACCTCTGAACTTCACCGAACGTTACAACCTCTCACCGGTAACATTCGCATTCATCTCGCTTGTCGTCGTGTTCATCCTCTATCAGATTGTCGGCGGGATAATCACTTTTCTTCTCTTTGGAGGGAAGTTTCGGTCGGAGAATCTCCAGTGGCTCCGATTTGCAACGATGGCGGGCCAGGTCCTCTTGATATTGGTTCCGACGATCATCCTCACGCGCATGCAAACAGAGAACCTCCGAGAAGGGCTCCGCATTCGACGAGTCGGGACACGGGAAATAGTTTATGCTGTCATTGGGGTCCTCTCGCTCCAGCAGGTCCTCCAAGTCTACATGTATGCTCAGGAGCAAATCCCCATTCCATCCTCTCTTCGTCCATTTGTGGATTCGATTAGAAAACTCATCGAAGAAACCTACAAGAACTTAGTGTCAGCACACTCGGTCCCAGAATTGCTTTACGTTCTCCTCGTGGTTGCGTTGGTGCCGGCCTTTTGCGAAGAACTTCTCTTTCGTGGTCTCGTTCAAAAAAACTTTGAAACGGGTCTGAAAAGATGGTGGGGAGTTATACTCACTGGAACAATTTTTGGTGCATATCACTTTAATCCTTTTTCTTTTATTCCACTCGCTGCTCTCGGCGTTTATTTTGGGTTCTTGGTATTCCGCTCGAAGAGCATTCTCACATCAGTGGTAGCGCATTTCGTGAATAACCTCTTTGCCGTTCTTGCGGTCTTCTTCAACGCTGATGAGAATTTTTTGCTCAGTGAGCCGACCAGTTCCGTATCGGTGGCTACGTTGCTTTTTGCCCTCGTGGGCTTTGGCCTGGTCTTCATTGTCTCAACCTGCGCGCTTGTTAGAACGACGCGTGAGATGCCTGAACCAATCGCCCTGTAAATCGCCATGCCGTACTGTCCAACTTGTGGCTATGAATACGTAAAGGGGACAGCAATCTGTCCCGACTGCAGCGAGGACTTGCTCGAGGGGGAACCCCGGTTCTGCGATAACTGCGACGGTCAGATCGCCGTTGACGCAGAGTATTGTATCCACTGCGGGATTGTGTTCGAGAAGGAAGAAGGTGGACCCTTGATCGAGTGTGAAACGCATCCGGGTACGGCGGCGGTCGGCGTCTGTATCGTGTGCGGAACGCCCGTCTGTCGAGATTGCTCGAATTGCAAGAAGGGTAAAGTCTTCTGTGATAAAGATGAGCATGTCAAGATTCATCAGGATTGGGCTGTCGTATTCACTGCGGCCGCCGAGTACGAAGCAGAAATGGTGAAGGCAAACCTCGAGGTTGCCGGAATCAAAGCGCTCGTCTTTTCCCAGGTTGATCATACCTATTTCATTCCTATGAGTCGACTCACAATCGTCAATGTCATGGTACCGAAAGAAAAGTTGGCAAAAGCAACCGAGGTTCTTAAACGATTGAAGGGAGTTGACGAAACGGATGAATTCGAACCCGAGGAGGAGTAGTACGAAAGGAAATTCCGGTTGATGGGAGGACTCTCGTGACGAATATGGCAACGCGGGTGACAGTTGCTGCAATAGGAATCCCGGTCATCCTTGTGCTCATTCTACTCGGCGGATATTCATTCTTTTTTCTGGTTATTGTAATATCCTCGGTTGCACTGTTCGAGTTTTATGAGTTGGCAGAGTGCAGGGGTGCTTCGCCTCTCAAGTCCTTGGGAGGTCTTGCAGGAATAGGGGTAGTTAGCACTTTTTTCTATCCACGCCACTTTCAGATCATTGGTCCTGCAGCCCAGCAGGTTTTCTCAAACCTCCGATTACCTTCGCAGTGGCAGCTCCTGATGATCCTCTTGTTGCTCTTCGTATTGCTGGATCTACTGATTGAACTTTTCCGGGGAAAGGATTTCCCCATTTTCAACATCGGCTCGACGATCAGCGGAGTGTTGTACGTTTCTCTACCCCTGGGAACTCTAATTGGAGTCAGAGAAGTTTTCGGCGAGGATTTTTTGCCTGGGCGATTCATAGCAATGGCCGGATCATCTTCGTCAGAGATGACTCGCGAACTCGTTTATCGCTGGGGTGGATACACAGTGATCTCTATCTTCGCGTGTATCTGGATATGCGATACTGCCGCCCAGTTTGTTGGATTGAGATTGGGAAAACACAAACTGTTCGAGCGTGTGAGTCCGAAGAAGACATGGGAGGGCGCTCTGAGTGGCTTCATTGCTGCAATTCTGGCCGCACTACTCACCAGAAATCTTATTCTCCCTTTTCTCAGTGCAGAGGAAAGTCTAATCATCGGTGCTGTCGTGGGAGTCTTCGGACAACTGGGCGATTTGGCAGAGTCACTTCTGAAGCGAGACGCGGGAGTAAAAGATTCGTCGAACATCATTCCAGGTCACGGTGGAATGCTCGACCGCTTTGACAGCCTGCTCTTTGTTTCCCCCATTCTTTTCCTTTATTTTGATCTGGTGATTTTTTGATTACAACACCTACTATGCAACAGAAACCGCGTGTCCATCTTATCACTTTAGGTTGCGCCAAGAATCTTGTCGATTCTGAAGTACTTCTCGGCCAAATCCGCTCGAATAATCTCGAGGTCGTCTCGAGAGCTGAGGATGCAGACGTCGCAATCATTAACACCTGTGGCTTCATCGATGCCGCGAAAGCCGAGTCAATCGACACAATACTTGAGACTGCAGAGCTGAAGGTCACGGGCTCACTCAAAAAGCTTTTCGTGATGGGATGTCTCTCGCAGCGATACAGTACTGATTTGGCGAGAGAGCTTCCCGAAGTCGATCGATTCTTCGGTGTCAATGAGTATCAAAAGATTCTCTCCGAGCTCGGAAACGACTTGAAGTACAATCTCCTGGGTGAACGAGTTCTCACGACCCCATCCCATTACGCGTACCTGAAGATTTCCGAGGGCTGCAATCATCCCTGTTCATTCTGTGCCATCCCTATCATGCGGGGCAAACACGTCAGCCGGCCGGCAGATGAAATCATCGCCGAAGCGAAGGGGCTCGCTGCTCGAGGCGTGAAGGAGTTAGTGCTTATCGCTCAGGACTTAACTTATTATGGCACTGATCTAACCAGAAAACGGGAACTCCCAGTCCTCCTGCGAGACTTAACTCAAGTTGAGGGACTTATTTGGATACGACTGATGTATGTTTATCCTGCGAACTTTTCCTATGAGGTGCTCAATGTGATCGTTGACAATCCCAGAATCTGTCGGTATATTGACATGCCGATCCAGCATTGTTCCGATGAAGTGTTAAAGTCGATGCGCCGCGGGATGACCTGTCGCACAACGGAAGAGTTGGTCGACCGGATTCGGCAAAAAGTTCCGGACATTGCGTTGCGGACAACGTTGATAGTAGGTTATCCGATCGAGAGTGAGGCAAACTTTGAAGAGTTGCTGAGGTTTGTCGAAAGAATAAAGTTCGACCGCCTAGGTGTATTCACTTACTCTCAGGAAGAGAATACTACAGCAGAACCTCTCGGCGACCCGATTCCCTTTGAGGAAAAGGAGAGACGGAAAAGAGCGGTTATGGAGCTACAAAGAGAGATATCCCGCAAGAAAAATGAATCCCTCGTAGGTAGAGTTCTTCCAGTCCTTATCGATCGCAGAGAAGAGGGCATCTGTGTCGGCAGAACGGAGCGTGACGCGCCAGAGATCGACAATGAAGTCTTCGTTGAATCCTCCGAGGTTCTCCAAGTGGGCAAGTTTTATCAAGCAAGGGTTGTTGATGCTGTTGAATACGATCTTTTTGCAGTGCTCGAAGGATCGTAACAAAGAGAGCGGCAGTCCCATGAACCTACCAAGATCATATCACAAAGCCCGTAAGGGTCTTTCCTTCCTTCTTGTGACGACGTTTATTGTTTCGACAGTTGCGTCAGCACAGGTCGAGAATATCCCGAAGAAGAGAGCCGAGCTACCCGATTTTTACTTGGATGCAATTAGCTTCTATGCTGATACGCTTGGGAGTCGGCTTGATGTTTATCTCCAGGTGCCGTACAAAGAGCTCCATTTTTTGAAAGATGGAAACTACTTTAATGCAAAGTACGAGGTGACTCTCAGCGTGTTTTCCACGGATAACAACCCTGTAACAGAAAAGAATTGGATCGAAGATTTGAAGGTCGCGACGTTCGAGGAAACAGTTTCAAGGAAAGCGTACAGCCTTGTCGAGAGGTCGCTTTATCTGCGGCCAGCCAAGTATGCCCTTCGAGCACAGGTTCGAGATAATGAGTCGAACAAGATCTCGCTAGCTGAGCGGACTATTCAAGTCCCTGATTTCGTTGATCAAGGCCTCAGCATCAGCGACATCATGATCGTAAGCAAGCTCTCGGAGGAAACGGGGAAAAAAGATATCGTCCCGAACATCTCGGCGAACATTGGGGGCACCTCTGGCGGTTTTCACCTTTTCTTCGAGGTTTACAATCGAACGAATCTTGATAACGTTGAGCTAACGTATAAGGTCTTCAATTCCAAGGACAAGAAGTCGGAAGTCGTCGCGCACTCTCGAGTAG
>JAHEZR010000191.1 GCA_023251005.1 Ignavibacteriota bacterium
AAACGCGCTTATGACAAGCGCGAGTCGATAAAACAACGGGATGTCCGGCGCGAATTGGAGCGTCACTTTGCCGAGTAAGATCATCATCCCCCCAAAAAAACCTCCTCAGACCAACTGACGATCACGCTAAAAGTTGTTTCCAACTGTTGAAGAGCAGATGGATGTCATCCGGCGCGGTGTCGCCGAGATCATCCCCGAAGAAGACCTCGCCCGAAAAATCGAGCGGTCAATACGATCTAAGAAACCTCTGAACATCAAGCTCGGCTGCGACCCAAGCCGACCCGACCTCCACCTCGGCCATTCTGTTGTTCTCCGCAAACTCCGTCAATTCCAAGAACTTGGCCACCGTGCCATCCTCATTGTTGGTGATTTCACAGGAATGATTGGCGACCCCTCAGGCCGCAGTAAGACTCGCCCTCCACTGACACTGGAAGAAACTCGAAAGAACGGACAGACTTATTTTGAGCAAGCCACGAAAATTCTCTCTACAAGAAAAGTGAAGATGCTCTACAATTCAGAGTGGCTTGGGAAGATGGATTTTGAAGAGGTCTTCCGACTTGCAAGCAAATACACAGTGGCAAGAATTCTTGAGCGCGATGATTTTGCAAAGCGATATAAGGCTGGCGATCCGATCAGTATCCACGAACTCCTCTATCCACTCGCACAGGCGATGGATTCAGTTGCTATCAAAGCTGATGTCGAATTAGGCGGCACAGACCAGAAGTTCAATCTCCTCGTTGGACGTGATATCCAGCGAGAGTTTGGACAGGAACCTCAGGTCATCCTTACGATGCCGATACTTGTCGGAACGGACGGCGTCGAAAAAATGAGCAAGTCACTGGATAACTTCATTGGCGTGACTGAACCACCTCAACAGATTTACGGGAAGACTCTCTCAATTCCAGACTACCTCATTTATGACTACTTCCTCTTGACGACGAATGTCAAACACGAAGAGCTTGTGCTCATCCGAAAGCAATTCGATAAGCGAATTGTAAACCCACGTGACTTGAAGCGTCAGCTTGCACGTGAACTTGTCACTCTCTACTATGATGATAAAGGAGCACGAAAGGCCGAAGAGGAATTCGACCGGATCTTCGTAGCAAAGGATGTCCCCGACGATATTGAGACATTCACCATCCACACAGGAAATGGAGCAATCCCGATAATAGAGCTGCTTACTACTACGAAGATGGCCTCGTCAAATAGCGAAGCTCGACGACTCATTCAACAAGGGGGTGTGAGCATCGATGGTAAGAAAATCACCGATGCGAATTTCGTGCTTCATCTGCAGAAAGAAGTCACCCTTAAAGTCGGCAAAAGAAGATTTCTAAAAATTCTCAATCGTTAAAAGGAGGTCTCGCTGTGTACGTTCCCACAAAAATCTTTTTCACGAAGGGCGTCGGTAGACATAAGGACTACCTGCAGTCCTTTGAGTTAGCTCTTCGGAGCGCCGGCATTGAAAAGTGTAACATCGTGACAGTGTCCAGTATCTATCCGGCCGGATGCAAACGAATCTCACGAGAAGAGGGGCTGAAGTTGCTTCAACCAGGAGAGATTGCGTTCGTCGTGATGGCTCGGAACGCCACGAACGAGCCCAATCGGCTCATTGCGGCTTCAATCGGGGTCGCACAACCGGCCGATCAAACTCAATACGGCTATCTCTCGGAACACCATCCTTTTGGCGAAACAGATGAGAAGGCGGGAGAGTACGCAGAAGACCTTGCGGCAACAATGCTTGCCACAACCCTTGGAGTGGATTTTGATCCGGGCACAGGATGGGATGAGCGCGAGCAACTCTACAAAATGAGTGGCAAAATCGTGAGGACTTTTAACGTTTCACAGTCTGCTGAAGGCGACAAGAACGGAATCTGGACAACGGTGATTGCCGCAGCCGTTCTCCTTCCCTGAATAAGAATTCTCAGCCAACCCGGAAAAACCCTCCTTAAAAGCGGTAAGTGTACAGAAAAACGAACCCCCCCTTCACAGGCGTAAGATTGAGAGTCGCGCTTTCCGTCGATGTGTCTCCATCCCCTGACCCACCTAAGATTTTTCTCTTTAGTCTCGAGATATCCTCTCGGAAAAGATGAACAACAATTGCGGTCCCCGAGCCAAGGGCAGCTCCGGTCAAAACATCACTGGGATAATGCACGCCAAGGTACACTCGACCATAAGCGACGAAAAACGCCCAAAGGTGCAGTGGAAGAAATACGTAAAATTTGGGATAGCGGAGTGAGAGGGATGTGGCGATGGCAAAGGCACTCGTTGCGTGACCGGAAGGAAATGAGTAACGATCCACCGATTCATCACTGGAGAAATGAACATTTGCCAGTCTCACGTAAGGCCGATCGCGTTTTACAATTCGTTTCAGTCCATATCCAACCCCAGATGAGATAATTTCAGAAACTGCGAGGAGGGTTCCGGCATCCACCTCATCCTGATTGTCGACGAGTATTCCATGGAAGAGAAATCCAAGTGGAGTTGCGATGGCTACGGGAGCAACCAGACTATTGTTCGCTTCCACAACTTTGTCCAGAAAATGGGAGCGACCGTTGTTGATTCGCCGGAACAACGAAACATCTAAACTGCCGGGATCTTGTTGAGCAAAAGTCGGAAGGGGGACAAGAAATAGAACGCAGGTAAGAAGCACACCTTTAAGTAAAATCACGCAGAGAGAATTTCTATTGTGGCTCGGGTCGATGCCACTTAAATGACAGGGGTCCATTGCCGCGATAGGGGAAAGTGAAGACGGGGTTCAGCACGGCTATTTGAAGAGGACCATTTTCTTCGTATCAACGAGCAACGACCCACCGCTCTCCTTCCGTGCTCTCAGCTGGCAAAAGTAGATCCCGCTCGAAAGATCGAGTGCAACGAAACGGGCGAGGTGGAGTCCGGCGTTTTGCTTCTCGTTGAGTAAGGTAATCACTTCGCGGCCCAAGATATCAAAAACTTTGAGAGAAACTAGTGCATCGAAGGGGATCTCGTATTCGATGACCGTCGTGGGATTGAAAGGATTTGGATAATTCTGATGAAGCCTGAAAT
>JAHEZR010000192.1 GCA_023251005.1 Ignavibacteriota bacterium
ACCGCATCGGTACACCTTACTCGGATACCTTTCGAAAACTTAACTAATTATATGCTAATATTCAAGCCAGCGGAAGTGCGGTTAAACTCACTCGGTACGATCCTTGAAAGGAACTAGAAGCTGTTACTCGAACCAGACTTCAAATAACGATGAGGGGGGACGTGAACGGTCTCAAAGCGATTGCGCGGTGGATTTAGAACTCTTGTGAATACAAAATACCCCCTTGACTTTCACGACCGAAATCGCTACCATTTTGAAAAGTTTCAACCCCTATTCAGTCACACCGCATGATCCTCTGCAAAGTTGTGGGCACGATTGTCGCAACTCAGAAGAATAAGAACCTCAAGGACTACAAAATCCTAATCGTCCAGCCCGTCAATCTGGAAGGGTCATTCGTAGGACGCGATATTCTGGCGCTTGATGTTGTTGATGCGGGAGTTGGTGACAATGTCCTGGTGATCCAGGAGGGTGCTTCAGCACAACAGATACTCAAGCGCATCGATGTACCTGTCCACTCAATCGTTGTTGCAGTTGTTGATGGGATTGAAGTCACCGCCTGACGGCCTGCACGTCTACATCATGTTTGACATCAGAGTCTTCCTTGCTCTCTCCGCTGTTCCCGGGGTCGGCGCGAATCGTCTGCGTGCTCTCATCTCACATTTCAAGGATCCCGTCGCCGTTCTCCAGGCCTCGCCGCGTGAGCTAATCCAGGTGAATGGAATCGATAAGAAAACTGCTCTGAACATCGTGCACTTCGGCGATGGTGAGAGGTTTGCCGACCAGCAGCTCTCGCGCCTAAACAAGCTCGGTGGGAGAATTATTACCTTTTGGGACGAGGAGTACCCAAGTCATCTAAAGAAGATTTATGATCCTCCGGCATTTCTTTTTCTTCGAGGCACAATTCTTCCAGAGGACGAGTTCACAATTGCGATCGTGGGGACTCGAACTCCGACATCCTATGGAAAGATCATCGCCGAGAAATTTAGCTCCCAGCTTTCAGAGATGGGTCTAACAATCGTCAGCGGACTGGCAAGAGGAATCGACACCGTCGCACATGCAGCCGCATTGAAGGTAAACGGAAGAACACTCGCTGTTATCGGTTCCGGTATCGACGTCATTTATCCACCTGAGAACAAGAGACTGGTAGAGAAGATCATTCGGAGCGGCGCCGTCATCTCTGAATATGAAATGGGTGCGAAGCCGGACGCGGTAAATTTTCCCCGTCGAAACCGGATCATCAGCGGACTATCGCTGGGGACTCTCATCGTTGAAACGACGGAGTCAGGAGGTGCGATGATCACAGCGAGTACGGCTCTTGATCAAAACCGAGAAGTCTTTGCCATCCCCGGTCTCATTACCGAGCCGAGAAGCGGTGGAACAAACCGTCTAGTCAAGGAGGGCAGAGCGAAGCTTGTCCAGAGCGTAGAAGATATCGTCAACGAACTCCAGCCGAAACTCAGATTTATCTTGAAAAAAGAAGAGAGAAAACCCGAAACTCCTCTGTCACTATTTGAAAAACGCATCCTCGATTGCCTCGGAACAGATTCTGTCCACATCGACGCAATCGCATCGATGACGGATCTCGCAACTTCCGACGCATTGGTGAATCTCTTGAGCTTAGAATTCAAAGGACTTATCAAACAGATTCCAGGGAAGATGTTCATCAAGCTTTAGCACCGTCAAATGTATTAATTCAACTCGACTCATATTTTCTCTCAAAACCATCCTTTGAGAATTTGCTTTTTTCTTTCATAATAATTTCTTACTTTGATAATGCAAAAGAACTTTACATAGATTGTGCACCCAATTCGTGATCTACCGAACGTGCGGTCGAAGCTATGGCAGCAGCTTTAAACATCTCACAGCAGCAGCGACTTCAGCTCAAACTTTCACCGCAGCAAGTCCAGTATCTCAAGTTGTTGCAACTCCCCGTCCTTGCCCTCGAGCAACGCATCAAAATGGAACTGGAAATTAACCCTCTCCTTGAAGAAGCGATAGAGGAAGAATTGGAATCAACCGCACAGGAGGATGAACGTGAGAACGGGGTCGATGAGCTGGCAGAAGTAGACGGCAAGGCCGAAAAGGAAAAGGCTTCTGAAGAGAGCTATACGATTGAAGATTTCATGAACGACGATTTGTCGGGATATAAGGCACCGTCGTACAATCAAGCCGAAGAGAGAGAAGAAATCTCCACCCCTGCGACTTCTTCGATGGCGGAACACCTCATCGCCCAGCTTCATCTACTTGACTTAACAGAGCAAGAGCTGCTCCTCGGCGAAGAAATTATCGGCGATATTGACGAAGACGGCTACCTTCGTCGAGACCTATCCCTCGTTCTACACGACGTGCAAGCGACATTCGAGCTGACTTTTTCGCTTGAACAGGCGGAAGACATATTAAGGAAGATTCAGAACCTCGACCCACCTGGCATTGGCTCACGGTCTTTGAGGGAATGCCTCCTCGTTCAGCTGAAAGCCGGGAACTTTGATCCGGGGACCCAAGACCTCGCGATTAAAGTTGTAGAGAGGTATTATGAAGAATTCACAATGAAGCATTTCGAAGAAATCGTTAAAAAGCTCAATGTGGATTTGGAGGAATTGAAAAAGGCAATCGAACTGATCCAGCGACTGAACCCGAAGCCCGGTGAAGGTGAATTCACTCCTGCAGAGAATTATATCATCCCAGACTTTATTGTCCAGAAAGATGACGGCGAATTTCTTATCCTGCTTAACGATCGAAACGTCCCGCCATTGCGTGTCAACAAAGCCTATCAGCAGATGGTGGCAGGAAGAAAGAAGAATAATGTCTCGGGCGAGGCAAAGGATTTCATACGGAAAAAATTCGAGGCCGCAAAATGGTTTATTGCCTCCATTCACCAACGCCGCGAGACAATGATGAAAGTGATGCAGGCGATCATCGCGCGGCAGCGGGAATTCTTCGAGACGGGCGAAAATCTTAAGCCACTCATCTATAAAGACATTGCCGAGATCATCGGGATGGATATTTCCACGATCAGTCGAGTTGTGAATGGG
>JAHEZR010000193.1 GCA_023251005.1 Ignavibacteriota bacterium
ATTTCGAGCCATTCGGAACAATCCACCTTCCACACTTTGAGCCGATTCATCTGTTCGGTCTGACCATCGATCTTTCAATCACGAAGCACGCTATTTTTCTCTGGGTCGCCGCACTCATTTTGCTTCTTCTCCTCGGTATTGCAGCGAAGAAGAACGCTTCACGCCTCGTACCGCGGGGGTTGGGGAATCTTGTCGAAATTCTCATCGTCTTCATTCGCGATGATGTTATCCTCCCGACGGTCGGCAGAGAGGGGCTAAGGTTCATGCCGTTCTTTCTCACGATATTCTTTTTCATTCTCGTATGTAATTTGCTTGGGCTAATTCCTTATGGATCGACGGCAACGGGAAATGTGAGTGTAACGGGAAGCCTGGCGGTCATTTCGTTTCTCGTCATCCAGGCTGCAGGCATCATGGAACACGGTTTCGTGGGATATTTCAGGGGACTGGTTCCACGCGGAGTGCCAGTCTTTGTTCTTCCCGTGATGATCATTGTGGAGTTTATCAGCCTGTTCACAAAGCCCTTCGCTCTTTCTATTCGTCTCTTCGCGAATATGACAGCGGGGCATATCGTGATTCTTTCGTTGATTTCTCTTATCTTTCTCTTTAAGTCGGTGGCAATCGCACCTGTCTCGGTAGCCTTCGCACTGTTCATTAATTTGCTGGAGATTTTCATTGCCTTGTTGCAAGCATACATTTTTACGATGCTGTCATCACTGTTTGTGAGTTTAGCGGTACATCAAGAACACTAAATGTTAACTGTTGTTCTGCTCATCATTAATCTTAGGAGGAATCAATGTCTCCATTTGCTTTAGCTCATCTCGCCGCTGGAATTGGAGCCGGACTTGCGGTGATCGGTGCCGGATACGGTATCGGGAAACTTGCAGCCGCGACGGTGGAAGCGAGTGCCCGTCAACCTGAGGCGGCAGGCGATCTCCGGACATCGATGATTATCTCAGCTGCTCTCATCGAAGGTGTCACACTGTTTGCAGAAGTCATCTGCATTATTCTGGCAACGAAGTCATAAGGAGAGCCCGTCCATGTTGGATTTGAACCCCGGTCTTGCGATCTGGACCGCGATCACATTTCTCATTCTTCTTGTCCTTCTCAAAAGAATTGCATGGAAGCCTCTGCTGAACGCGCTCCATCTTCGTGAAGAGAAGATCCGCTCTTCAATAGAGCGAGCAGAGAAGGCGAAAGAGGAAGCGGAACATCTGCTCCAGGAGAATCGAAAGAATCTTCAGCGCGCGGAAGAACAGGCACAGCAAATCATCAAAGAAGGGCGTGCAGCTGCTGAGAAGATGAAGAACGAGATTCTCGAGAAGACGAACGCAAGCGCCCGAAGAATGCTTGAACAAGCCCGAGATGAAATCCAGCGAGGGAAAGAAGTCGCGCTCGCGGAGCTCCGACGCGAGGTCGTTGATCTTGCGATTAAGTCCGCAAGCAAGATCCTGGGCGAGCAACTGGATGAACGCCGCCACCGGAAGGTTGTCGAGGATTTTCTCAGCGGCCTTCCAAAGAATTGATTGACAATGGAAGGAGAAAATGAGTAACTACCGAGTTGCGCGCCGATACGCGACCGCTTTATTACAGTCGGCAGAAGATGAAAACCAACTCGAGGAAACAGCTCGCGACGTTGAGCTGATAGGAAAGACCGTCCGAGAAAGCCGAGATCTCCGACTCGTCCTCGCAAGTCCCGTCATCCCAAAAGAGAAGAAAAAGCGGATCCTTTCAGATCTCTTTGGCAAGAAAACGAACCCGATCACGCTCAGGTTCTTGGACTTGCTTACAGAGAAGGATCGAGAGGGAAACCTCATGGACATCATTGACGAATTCATGCGGCTCCTCGATGAGAAAGGCTGCATCGTAAGGGTTGATGTCGCGAGTGCGGTTGCCCTTACGGAAGCTCAGGTGAATCGACTCAAGGAGCAACTTGAGTTGTATACGGGAAAAAAGATTGTACTGAACTTTCGTCTTGATCCTTCCATTCTCGGGGGATTTATCATCCGTCTCGACGACCGAATTATCGATGGAAGTCTTAGCCATCAGCTGGAGCTGCTGCGGGAGAAGTTCCTCGAGGGAGCGCATGTTGCGAAAGGGTAGTAATAGGAATGAGGTGGAAAATAAACAACAGGAGAAATCATGGCAGAAGTAAGACCTGATGAAGTATCCGCGATTCTGAGGAAACAGCTTTCAGGATTCGAAAAAGAAGTTGATGTCTATGACGTCGGCACCGTATTGCAAGTCGGAGATGGGATCGCACGCGTCTATGGATTAACCAAGGTCATGGCGAGTGAGCTCGTCGAGTTTCCCAACGACGTTTTCGGGTTGGTCCTCAACCTCGAAGAGGACAATGCCGGGTGCATTCTCTTTGGTGAAAGCACTCTCATTAAGGAGGGAGATGTCGTTAAGCGGACGGGCCGACTTGCTTCAATGCCGGTGGGCGAGCAGATGCTTGGTCGCGTGATCAATCCCTTAGGCCAGCCACTCGATGGCCGAAGCCCGATGAAGGCCGAGAAGTCCTTACCGATTGAACGAAAGGCTCTCGGCGTAATTTTTCGGCAGCCGGTGAAGGAGCCGCTTCAGACCGGCATCAAGGCAATTGACGCGATGATCCCGATTGGGCGAGGTCAGCGGGAGCTCATCATCGGCGACAGGCAAACGGGCAAGACGGCGATTGCCATCGACACAATCATCAATCAGCGGTACACTCACACGGAGAGGGCAAAGCGAGAAGGCGTCAAACCGATGTACTGCATCTACGTTGCGATTGGTCAGAAAGGGTCCACCGTCGCACAAGTCGTGAGCAAGTTAGAGGAATACGGTGCGATGGAATACACGACCGTCATTGCAGCGAATGCAAGTGAACCATCGCCGATGCAGTATGTTGCGCCCTATGCTGGTGCCACACTCGGCGAATACTTCCGCGACAGTGGAAGACATGCTCTCGTCATTTACGATGACCTCTCGAAGCACGCCCAAGCATACCGGCAGGTTTCTCTTTTGCTCCGGCGGCCGCCGGGCCGGGAAGCAT
>JAHEZR010000194.1 GCA_023251005.1 Ignavibacteriota bacterium
AAAACTCATCGATCAACATGCTTCGACGAGTAACCTCAAACTTAACTAACGATCACGCTGAAGCGTCGCTTCGGCGCAACCTTCTTGGAGGATAACCATGCCCAGCGGCAAGAAGAGAAAACGTCACAAGATGGCGACACACAAGAGGAAGAAACGATTAAGGAAGATGAGACATAAAAAGAAGATCCGTTGAGTAGCTAAAACTACTTCGCTTCCGCGGAGTGCCATCTGTCCTGAGCAAGTACCACGAACTGCCCATCGCGATATTCCGATTCAAGTTGTGGGTGATGGGCAGTTATCTTATCATCATGTCCCGCTGTGTCTCGAATCGATGCCGGTAGTCAGACTCCTCCTTCGCCTCATGGCTGTACTCTTTCTCCTCGCCATTGTTTACGGGACATCGGCTGGATGGGGGTTCTGGGCTCACAGGGAGATCAACCGTCGAGCTATCGAATCTCTTCCATTATCCCTGCATGATTTTTTCTCTGCGAATGAGGACTACATTGTTGAGCACTCCATCGATCCCGACCAGCGAAGGTTTGGGGATAAGGAAGAAGAATTCTATCACTACTTGGACATCGACCGATACGGAAGATATCCCTTTTCCGAACTCCCTCATGATTATACAACAGCGGCAAAGAAGTATGGTCAGGACTCTCTTAAGAAGAATGGATTGGTTCCATGGCGTATCGAGGTGATTACGGCAAAACTCACCGACGCGATGAAGCGCGCTAACAAAGGTGACATCCTTTATTACGCTGCTGACCTTGGTCACTATGTGGCTGATGCCTGTGTCCCTCTTCATGCAACAGAGAATTATAATGGTCAGCTCTCGGGACAGACTGGGATCCATTCACGGTTTGAATCGCGCCTGCCGGAAATGTTTGGAAAGGATTATCAATTTTTTCAGCCCAGAGTTGGGTACGTTGAGAATCCGCTGGAAAGAGCATTTCAGATCATCCTGAAGAGCTATACACTTGCCGATTCTGTCTTGAAAGCCGACTTGAAAGCGAAGGCCGACTCGGGTGAGAACGAAGCGTTCCTAGTTGGACGGAAGAATGGGAAAACTGAGTACCGATACAGCGACAAGTACTATGCAAGGTTTAACGGACATCTTAATGGAATCGTTGAGAACAGAATGCGAGATGCAATCTCCGCCGTCGCCGATTACTGGTTTACTGCGTGGGTGAAGGCGGGAAAACCCGATCTGCGCAGATGAACTCTGACAGGATGAGAGTCCTTGATTTTCTCTCTATTTGTTGTTAAGTTTTTGCAAGAGTCTGGAAGAGTTGAACGTCGACATTGACATGGCATGAGGTGAGAATCAGAATGGCTGAAGAGAAGGGCATGTCCAAGGGACTACTCATTGGTCTCATTGCCGGAGGGGTAATTGGAGCGGTGCTGGCATTACTCTACGCTCCGAAAGCCGGAAGGGAACTGCGTGCCCAGCTCAAAACACGCAGCAGTGAACTTCTTGATGAAGCGGAGGAACAGCTCTCTGCGGCGAAAACGAAGGCTGTCGACGTCATCAACGAAGGGAAAAGAAAGTCGGATCAGTTGATCTCGGATGCGAAGCGGCGTGCTGCATCGCTGAAGGAAGACGCAGAGAAGATCATTGCGGTGGCGAAAGATAAGACAGGGGGGATCCTAGAGGAATCAGAACGGGTCAAGAGTGCGATCAGGGCGGGAGTCGATGCATACAAGGACGAACGTGGCAGAGTGTAAGGAAAAGGAGTCTTCGGAGTTGTGGAAACAACACTGATCTTTGCAGAGATCTTCGCGCTTCTATGTTTATCAGCCCTCAGTATTTATCTGATTGTAGTGCTGATCCGGCTGAGAAGCGTGTTGATGAATCTGGAGAGAGACCTGAGGGAATTCGCGGGGCAGGCCATCCCGGTACTTGAGAATATCGAGGTCATCACGACAAAGTTCAGGAACGTGGCGGCGAACATTGAACATGAGATAGGCTCGATAAGGGATTCGATGAGTTCAGTGAAGCAAATTGCGCAGAATGTTGCTGACTTCGAACGGCGGGTTCAGGAACAGATCGAAGCTCCAGTAATGGACACCGTCGCTGCGGTGGCCGCATTGTTCAAGGGAGTCCGAGCTTTTTTGGAACGCCTCAGAACCTGAAACTGCAACGTCCACCTCACAGCCTACACCCCACTTTAAGAAAAGAGAAAACCATTGAAAGAATTCCCTCCTGAAAGTATTCGGAATGTTGCACTCATCGGGCATGGTGGTGCTGGGAAAACTTCCTTTGCAGAATCTCTCCTCTACACTTCAGGTATGACGAACCGTCTCGGAAAGGTGGAGGATGGAACCACGGTATCGGATTATCATCCCGACGAGATCGAGAGACGTATCTCCATCAATTCATCGCTCCTGTTCTGCGAGTGGAAGGGGAAGAAGGTCAACCTTGTCGATACGCCAGGGTATACAGACTTTACCGGTGAAGTGAAGTGCGGCTTGGGCGTTGCTGATACAGCTATTCTTCTCCTCAAGGCGGTCGAGGGGGTCGAAGTTGGATCTGAAGTAGTCTGGAAATACACTGAAGAATCGGCGAGCGCAGTGGTAGTCGTAGTGAATAAACTCAATCACGAGAACGCGGAGTTTGAGCAGGTAGTGCAGCAAGCCAAGGAGCGTCTGGGAAACGATGTCGCTATATTTCAATTTCCGGTAAATGAAGGCATAGGTTTCGATGCAGTTGTCGATCTCTTGCGGATGAAGATCCTGCGATTTGGTAATGATGGGAAAGGCAAGTACACCGAAGAGGATATACCGGCAGAGCTTCGTCAGAGGGCAGAGAAGTATCGGGAAGAACTCATCGAGAAGATTGCTGAATCGGATGAAGCATTGCTGGATAAATTCTTTGACAAGGGAACACTGACCGACGAGGAAATTCAGAGTGGATTGAAGACCGCGTTGCGAACTCGGAAGATTTTCCCAGTTTTGTGTAGTTCGGCAACAGTGAATGTCGGCTCAACTGCCATTTTGGACTTTCTTGTCGATTATTGTCCGTCACCCTTGG
>JAHEZR010000195.1 GCA_023251005.1 Ignavibacteriota bacterium
AAGTGATTGGCACGAATCCGCCGTTCGATCTGGCAAAATTCTTCCTCGAGGAGACAACGCGACGAAAGATGCATCTGTATTTTGGCAACTACGACAGCTGGGAATGGGCTGCAAAAGGTACATGGAAAGAAGAGATCCTAGTAAACAAGCGCTTCATGAAAGAAATTTGGGAGCGGTATGGCTCTTATCCCTCATTCGCTGGCTGGTATTTGACGCATGAGACGAGCCATCGGAGATTTCACTTCCGAGAGATTTACAAAGAGCTGAGTGAGCATGCGAAGAAACTCGCACCGAAGAAACCCGTGCTCATTTCTCCCTTTTATCCTTCAAAGAAAATCTATGGCGATGAAGGGCTGTCTCCCGATGAATTTGCTGACAACTGGCGGCAGATGCTGAAGGGTGTCCACACGATTGACTATGCGGCCTTTCAGGATGGAACGGCAAGACTCGACGAGCTCGCCTCGTATCTTCATCAAGCGAAACTCGTGATGGATGAGCTTGGGATCGATCTCTGGAATAATGTCGAGACGTTCACGCGAGACATGCCAATCAAGTTTCCGCCAATTGATTTTCGCGAGTTAAGGGAAAAGCTTATCATCTCAGCAAAGTATGCGACAAAGAATATCACGTTTGAATTTTCACACTTCATAAGTCCCAACTCCTCTTACCTTGCAGCGCGGAATCTGTACCAGCGCTACCGAGAATACTTCAAGCTCTAATGTCCGATGACGATCGAGGAGTTCAAGAACCCGCCAGATAAGTACCGCCCACTCCAGCTTATTCTCAGCTACGAGCAGTGCTTCGGCGAGACTGAAGAGGTGCTCCGGACAAATCTTCTCCGTGTGCGAGAACTCGGTGTCGGAGGACTTGTCGTCACTGTCAACCAGCAGCAGTATCTGCGAAGCGAGAAGGCGTGGGAGGTTTTGCGGCTTGCAATCCGAATTTCAAAAGAACTTGGCTTTCGGCTCTGGCTTTATGATGAAGAAGGTTACCCGAGCGGAGCCGCGGGTGGGTTGGTGCTCGAGAGGGATCCGGGAGTGGAAGCACTCGGCCTCATCCAACGGCTGAATGGAACTAGAGAAGTGGAGTACGAGATCGCACCGCTCTACGAAGAAACACATGCAACCGAAAATTTCTACCAGAAGCGGCACTACATCAACATCCTCGAACCAAGGGCTACTTCTCTCTTCATCGAAGTGACCCACGAGCAGTATGCGATACGCCTGGGGAAGCTGGAACAGTGGTTCGAAGCCATCTTCACCGACGAACCTTCGCTCATCTCCGCGTATGTCCCGAAAGGGAAAGCGTACCCTTCCACACTTCCGTGGTCGAGATCACTACCGGAAATCTTCCGCGCACGCAAGGGCTACGACCTAATGCAACGTATCAGGAGTCTGTATGAGGGTGTCGGGGATGAGGGCAGAAAAATCCGGTGTGATTTCTACGATGTGATTTCCGAGCTTTGTGCGGAGAATTACTTTGGGCAGATCCAGAACTGGTGCAAAGAACACGGAATCGCCTCAAGCGGACACCTCCTCGGCGAAGAAACCCTCGTCTGGCAGACATACTTTGAGGGAAATCCGTTTGCCTGCTACCGAAGAATGGACATCCCGGGGATCGATATGATTCTCTCGGACCCTGAACGAATCATGCACGAGAACTTTTTCCTCGTTCCAAAACTGGCGAGCTCTGCAGCCCGCTTGACCGGAAAACGAGAAGTGGTGTGTGAGATCAGTGATTTTCTTGGAGAAATGGATCACCACCACGCAAGCCTCGAACAGATGATGAGTACTGCGAGCATTCTGTACGCTCTTGGCATAACGGAGCTCGTCTGTATGTACGGATCCCCGATCTTCGATGTGTTGGGCAAACTAGACGCAAATGGTTCTGCGAGCCATGTCATCGATGGAAAAAAGTATAGAAGGTACACCGAATTCGTTGCAAGGTTGAAGCAGACCTTTTTACAAGGAAAAATCGAAACGCGAGTGGCTGTCCTCCATCCCATTGTGAGTGTCTGGGCGAATTTCACGCCCTCGAATCGGTCAATGTACGAGCCGCATCCGAACGAACGAGTAGTGTTTATCGATCATGGGTTCACGAATATTTGCCGCAGCCTCATCCAGCATCAGATCGATTTCGACATTCTCGACGACAAAGCCCTCGCCGAGGCTGAGATTGTCAACGATACTCTCGTCATCGCAGGAAATCTTTATTCCTGTATCGTACTCCCGCCGATGGATACGATCCGGGTACAAACCGCTGAGAAGATCGCCGAATATTCCAGACATTGCGGTTTTGTCGTCGCTCAGTCTCTTATCCCCGAGCACGCTGCCGAAGGTCTCGAGGAAAATCAGATCATCAAAAAATTCTTGGAAGTAATTTTTTCAGAGAAACAGAATCGGGTTGTTCAATCAGAGAAAGATTTGATTGATGCTGTCAAACTCAAAATCGATCCCAACTGTGAGCTCTCTCCTCCAAACCCCAATCTGCTTTGCACTTGTCTCTCCACAACTCGGGAGAAAATCTTCTTTCTTGCAAACACATCATCGCGAGGGTGGAAGGGGCGATGCACCGCTGAAGCTTCAGGGAATGTTACTCTATTTTATCCGGATTCTGGTCAGACCATCAAAGTTTTCCCCGGCGATCTCCAAGTTCCGTCGACGAATCTGGAACTTTCACTGGATCCATTCCAGAGCGTATTCGCCGTCTTCATGATTCCAGAGAGGTAACCAAATGAGAAAGAAAGAGATCAACGTGGCTCTTGTCGGTTACAAGTTCATGGGAAAAGCACACAGCAACGCATACGTCAGCGCGCCGAGGTTTTTTGATCTCCCGCTTACACCAGTTCTTCACACACTTGTTGGAAGGGACAAAAGCTCCGTCGCCGCCGCTGCAAAGAAGTGGGGATGGCAGAATTACGAAACGGACTATCGTAAAGTAATCGAGAATGAAGAGATCGATCTCATCGACATCGCTACGCCAAATGCTTCTCATGCCGAGATGTGCATTGCCGCTGCTGAGGCAGG
>JAHEZR010000196.1 GCA_023251005.1 Ignavibacteriota bacterium
GCAGCTGAGGAGTTAGACTATGGTTCGCCGTGTGATGGTCATTGCCGGTGAACCATCGGGCGACCTCCACGGCTCGGGGCTTGTTCGCGAACTAAAAAAACGTCGCCCCGATCTCGAGGTTTTCGGAATCGGCGGGGACGGGATGGCTCTTGCAGGCATGGAGCTACTTTATCACATCAAAGACCTCTCTTTCATGGGCTTCGCCGAGGTGCTGAAGCATCTCCCTGTCATGCGAAGAGTTGCAAAGGAACTTGAGAGGACTCTTGTGGAACGAAAACCCGATGCCCTGGTTCTGATCGACTATCCCGGCTTCAACCTTCGGTTCGCGCAGAAAGCAAAGGCCCACGGCACGAGAATTCTCTACTACATCAGCCCTCAAGTTTGGGCGTGGGGCAGAAAACGAGTAAAGAAGATGAAGGGTCTGATCGAGAGAATGTTCGTAGTGTTTCCGTTCGAGATGGAGATCTACAGGGAAGCCGGCATCCCTGTAGAATTTGTCGGCCATCCACTGCTGGAAGTCATAGGAAACGCAGAAAAGAAAGGTGGATTTCGCGAGAAGTTTAGCATCGCAACGCAAAAGAAAATTCTTGGACTCTTCCCGGGAAGCCGTATACAAGAAGTAGAGCGAATTTTTCCGGTCATGGTTCAAGCAGCTAAGATTCTGCAGCATGAGTTTGGCTGCGAAGTCTGTGTCGGTGTCGCGCCCAACTTGCAGGAAGGCCTCTACCGCCGATTTCTAGACTCTACATCGGGTATTCATTTGATTCCAGGGGAAACACACAGTCTCATGCGGCACTCGGATTTGGCATTCGTGACATCGGGGACTGCGACACTCGAGACAGCTTGTTTCGGTACGCCGATGCTGGTTCTTTATCGGACGTCACTTATCACATACTGGATCGGACGGATGCTTGTCACGTTGAAGAACATTGCGTTAGTGAATATTGTGGCTGGCCGGCCAATCGTTCCTGAATTCATCCAGGGGAATATGACCGTTGAGAACTTAGTCCGAGAGGCCCGCCAAATTCTTATCGATAGCGCTCTGGCAAAACAGATGCGAGATGATTTGATCAAGGTTAGAGAGAAGCTTGGAACACCCGGCGCCTCTGCGCGAGTCGCAGAGCGTGTGTTGAGTTTGTGATTTCTTCAACAGTCTTATTTCTCTTAAGTGAATGCTTTCAGAATTCTTCTTCTCCCGTTCTCCTGGCTTTATGGTATTGCAGCCGGCGTCCGTAACAAGTGTTACGACTGGGGCATCTTCCGGTCGGAGTTGCTCGGCGTACCAACAGTTTCGGTTGGTAATCTCAGCGTTGGGGGCACCGGCAAGACGCCGCTTGTGGCGTACATCGCGATGTATCTTCGCGAGAAGGGGAAACGGGTTGCGGTTCTCAGTCGAGGGTACAAGCGGGAGAGTACCAGATTCGTCCTGGTCTCTGATGGTAATAAGGTTTTAGTAGATGCAACGCAAAGTGGTGACGAGGCCCAGGAATTAGCGCGGCGGCTGCCTGGAGTTATCGTCGCGGTGGATGAGAAACGGAGAAGAGCTGGACAGAAAGTTCTTGAGATGTTTTCGATTGACGCATTTGTCCTCGATGATGGCTTTCAACACCGGGGAGTGAAACGACACTTGGATATTGTGACCATACCTGCAAGTTTAGATGAAGCACCATATTGGGGGATAGAGCTGCGTCCTATTCTCATTCCGGCAGGATGGTTGAGGGAACCACTCAGAAATCTCAGACGTGCAGACCACCTCGTCTTCACTAGGGCGAGTGCCGTCGGATCGACGCCTGATGCAGCTGAAGACCTGAGAAGCGGGTATCGCCAGTACACCTCGGCAGATGTGAGCGCAGTTGATTTTCAGGTGAGGACATTGGTCCGACTATCGGACGCGGCGAAGGAAGATCCACAGAAATGGCGTGGGAAGAGAGTGTACCTCTTTTCCGGAATAGCAGGCCCAGAGCAGTTCTCTCGACTCGTTGCTGACCTCGGCATCCTCATTGTGGGAAGGAGTAATTTTCCTGACCACTATTACTATCAAGTTCAAGATCTCAAGGAGTTGAAGAAACAATTCATCGAGAGCAAAGCTGAATTTCTCCTAACGACGATGAAAGACGCTGCGCGGCTCTCTGGGTCAAATGAGGGCAGGGCCTTCTTGAGCGAGTCACCGGTCTACGCGCTGGCGATTGACATTCAATTCATGTATGGTGAGAAGGTTTTTCTTCAACATATTGACAATCTGTTTGTATGATTTCGTCGCCTGTTATCGGAATGACCGAATGTGGAAAATGGGACAAGTACACGGCTTGGGTGCAGCGGAGCGATCCACAACTTGAAATCGTTAAGCTTTCTTGGAAAGAGAATAACCTCCACGCCCTGGATCGATGCCACGGTGTTGTGTTGACGGGCGGCGAAGATGTCCACCCTAAGTTCTACGGAGCGCCAGAAAAGGTGAGGGAGCTTGACCCAAAAGAAATCAATGAGGAGCGGGACAAATTCGAATTCCGAGTTATTGAGTCAGCGCTCAAGGAGGAACTTCCGATTCTGGGGATCTGCCGTGGACTTCAAATCGTGAACGTTCACTTGGGCGGCACATTGATTCCTGACATCCCAAGCGCTGGAAAACCAGACCATGCGAAAAATGAAGGTTATGATCGTACTCATCGGATAAATGTTTTGGACGATACTCTTCTTCAGAATATAGTGAAACTAAGAAATGGCGAAGTCAATAGCGCGCATCATCAAGCGGCGGAGAGGATCGGGCGGGATTTGATAGCTTCAGCAGTCTCTGAGGATGGCATCATCGAGGGACTTGAGTGGGGGGAACGAGATGGTAAACCATTCTTCTTGCTCGTTCAATGGCATCCGGAACGAATGCGAGACTCTGAGAGTCCTTTCACAAAGAACTTGTTGGTCGAATTCACTCACACTGCAGCGATAAGGCGCCAACACGCTCACAACCATACTTACCCGAATAGGTACGTCAACGAATGACTAAACGATACGTCTA
>JAHEZR010000197.1 GCA_023251005.1 Ignavibacteriota bacterium
AAAATCTCCGTACTTCACTTTGCCCAAATCATAGACGTAGCGCGGACGAATATTTTCCCGCGCTTTCTCCATCTCCAGATCGAGTTTCATGCAGATCACCCATTTTGTAGACCCATCCTCAAATTCGAGACCTATAGCGCGCGGGAATTTGTCTACATCCATCAGCTTGAACTCCCTAATTAACTGGTCAGGGTTTAGATTCTTATCATGGGGGTAGAGAATCGTGACGAAACACTCCATATCACCAGCATTATAGTGACTCGAAATGGTTTGATAGATTGCAACTTCCTCCTGATAATGCCGACGTTCTGTATGATTTCCAATCTGCTTCGCGTAAGTCTCCGGGAAGTAGATCAAGAGGGATCTGTTGTCACGGAGCTGCTCCTTCCCGATCGAATCAATTACTGTATCATAAAATTGCTTGCCCCGCGCAAGAATTTTCTTGGTATGCCAGAGACCTGCAAAAGTATAGTAGTCGCTCCGCAATACCTTGATCCCGTCAACGACAATAAAAAAATCCCTTTGCTTCACATAGGTTACCACCCTGTCCCATTCATAGCCCATTTCACGGTCTACGAGTCGTGTTCGACTCACATCAACGTCCTTAAAGGTGAGGAAGTCGATTTTTTGAGTCTCTACTCTACGATAGGCACCTGAGTTGCGGATGAATTCAAACAGATCCTGTTTCTGATCGCGCTTGTTTTTCCTCGCGATCACACGGTTGTGAAAATAGTCTGCGCGATAGGCACCCCACTGTCCACTGGGTAATCCGTCACGGTAGCCGCCGTCATGCAGAAGCACAGAGCCTCCACTCATCAATAGACAGACGCTATTTTCATCCGAATGGCCGTGATGCATCTTCTCTTCTTCGACTGAAATTGTGTTCCGCAAATAATTTCGATGGAGCAACCCGCCGTCTCCCTCATCTCGGTAGTTCACGAGCATGAACGTACTCGTCGGTTCCCATCCGTTCCTGAAGACAATCTTTTTTCCCACAATATCTTCCAGTACTTCCTGACTAAGCGACTCCGGCTTTCGCGGAATGATCGAGTCATCAGCCCAGCGATACGTATCTGTGAGAGTGGATCCAAACCCTGTGCCTGCCCAGAGCATATTATAGCGGCTATCTTCTGTTTGAAGAAGAGTCTCGCCCCGTTCTTTTGCCAAGCGCTCCATTGCGCGCTTTACCATTTCGTGAGCAACGTATTTGTAATACGGATTCCGATAAACGGTCGCCCCTTTTTCGAATACTGCGACAAATCTATCCCATCCCGAATTCCAATTTGCATCACCAAAGTCGACGACGTTCCCGTGCGGGGCGAGGAGCTTCAAGTAATACTCCATGTAGTACTTTATGATTGGCGAATCAAAGATTTCATTCTTGCCGCTCGCTTCAGCGTAAGAGAAGAGAGAATAGAGCCATACTGGTTGATACACCGTCGCATCTTCAATTTCCCATTGACTTAGATTATCGCTTGCGAGGGTCTCGGCAAGCTGCTTCCACCTCTTGGCATTCGGATGGTTTGGAAGCGCGACCGCACCGTAGTAGAGTGCTTCCGCCCTGAGCATAGCGCGATTCATTGCACCCCATTCTGGGAAAAAGAAAATAAAGTCCAAACTGAGCGCAATGTCTTTTTCAATTTTCTCGCGCGATTTTTCATCAAGGACACCACTGTCACGAATGCGTAAGTAGGATCGCGAGTAAGCAGGCAGGAAGAAAAAATTAGAGAGAGGTGGCATCCCATTCCTGTATTCCACACGCGTCTTCCAGTAGCCCTTTGGATATGCGTCCCGTAAGTCGCCATAACTGACAAGGATATTGAGCGCTTTTTCTGCGTAGGACCTATCCTTCGTTTCCAGATAGAGGAAACCCAACACATCAGCAAGATAAATAGGCTGTGCCGGAGCATCGTATCCCCAAAGGATGCTCGGGTTTATGCTCTTCTTCCACCTCTCGATTACATCCGGATATTCCTTCCAGCCAAGTTCAGCAGCTTGTTTGATGTAGCGCAAGTAATCGCTTCTCTGCGTCTGAGAATAAGTTGAGCCTGACATGATTGACATCACCAACAGAGTGAAGATGGCTTGAACGATGGCTCGAGAGTTGATAGACATGGGGACTCCTTGAAGATTAGTTCGACGATCGAAAAGAGCACTGGCGCTTATCCTAAAGGCTGGGATGCTTGAGATGAAAATCGGTCGCATCTTGATACGCTTTTGCAACAGCGAGGAGCTGAGCTTCGCCGAATAACTTTCCGATGAAAGTAATGCTCGTCGGCCTTCCCTCCTTCGAGAATCCGTTTGGAAGAACTACACACGGATGACCGGTGAGGTTTGTCAAAAGAAGATTATCGCCTTGTTGAGACGGCGCCACGTACACATCGATATCGCTCATGATCTTTCCCATCTCTTGGATAACAAGGTAGCGTATACGGTTAGCCTGGATGTATTCGACAGCAGGAACAAAGCGGGAAAGCCGGAAGGCGTTCGGCCACGCATTCTTGATTTGTCGCACCAATAGATCGTCCTTTCCGCTGCGAGTTAATTCATCGAATGCAGCACCGGCTTCCGCGTTCAAGATGATTGCAAGAGAGTTGATTGGAAGTTTTGGCAACTCGATCGGAATCAGTTTCGCACCAAGACGTCTGAGCAACGAAAGAGCTGAGTCATTATTTGCCTTATTTGTTTTCACGCTATCAAAATCATTCTTCAAATATCCAATTCTCAAATCACTGAGTTTGACGTTGGGATCGTAATTGAAGGGGAAGTCGTACACGGCCTGATCCTCGCCGTCTGGACCGGAAATCGCGCTGAACACGAGCGCGCAATCTTCAACTGTACGGCAGATAGGCCCAATCTTATCCATCGACCAACTCAAGGCCATCGCGCCTTTTCTGCTGACTCGTCCGTAGGTTGGACGCAAGCCGGTGACTCCGCATCGAGTCGATGGAGAGACGATGGATCCCCAGGTCTCTGTGCCGATCGCGAAGGCGACTAATCCAG
>JAHEZR010000198.1 GCA_023251005.1 Ignavibacteriota bacterium
GTATAAGTTCTGGGAAACAAAGAAGCTCTTCCAAGCGTCGGTGAATTCAAATCGGAAGGCCTACACCATCGTTATGCCACCACCCAATATCACAGGCATTCTGACGATGGGCCACGTACTGAACAACACGATCCAAGACATTCTCATTCGCTGGAAGAGAATGGAAAGCTACGAAGCCTGCTGGATTCCCGGCACTGACCATGCGGGGATAGCAACCCAGAACGTCGTCGAGAAATCGCTATCGCGGCAAGGGCTTTCCCGGCATAAGATGGGCCGTGAAGAGTTTGTCAAGCGTGTCTGGAAGTGGCGAGAAGAATACGGCACCACTATCACGAGGCAACTCCGCACGCTCGGGATCTCCTGCGACTGGTCGCGTGAGCGCTTCACGATGGATGATGGCCTCTCGGACGCCGTCATCGAGTGCTTCGTTCGTCTGTATGAGAAGGGCTTGATCTATCGAGGCAAGTACATCATCAACTGGTGTCCAAGAGACCACACGGCAATCAGCGATGACGAGGTTGAGTCGTCTGAATCGCACGGACACTTGTACTACATCAGATACCCCATCGAGGGAACCGATGAGTTCGCGGTTGTCGCCACAACACGACCTGAGACTATGCTCGGCGATACAGCGGTCGCGGTGAATCCAAACGACGAGAGATACAAACATCTTCACGGCAAGATCGCAGTGCTTCCACTCGTGGGTCGAATACTTCCGATCGTCGCAGACTCGTACGTTGATCCTTCATTTGGAACTGGGATGGTTAAGGTCACTCCCGCTCACGACTTCAACGATTTTGAAATCGCACAGCGCCACGACCTCGAACGAATAACTATCTTCGATACCTCAGCGAGGATTAATGAGAACGCACCGGAGGCCTACCAAGGAATGGATAGGTTCGAAGCGAGAAAGCAAGTTGTAAAAGAACTGGAAGCGAAGGGTTATCTCGTAAAGACCGAGGACTACACTTATAATGTCGGTCGATGCTACCGTTGCGAGACCATTATCGAGCCGTATCTTTCAGACCAGTGGTTTGTAAAGATGAAACCACTTGCCGAGCCTGCACTCAAGGCCGTGCAAGAGGGAAAGATACGCATCCATCCAGAGCATTGGAGAAAGACGTACGAGCACTGGATGATGAACATCCGCGATTGGTGTATCTCTAGGCAGCTCTGGTGGGGCCATCGAATTCCGGTGTACTACTGCACCTGTGATGGCTGTGACTACATGGTCGTCGCGCGCCAATCTCCGACGGGCAAGTGTCCAAAATGCGGCTGCACGGAGTACCGCCAAGATGAAGATGTCCTCGACACCTGGTTCTCGTCCTGGCTGTGGCCATTTTCGACCCTCGGGTGGCCCGACGAGAGCGAGGATCTCAAATATTTCTATCCGACGTACACATTGGTGACCGCACCTGATATTATTTTTTTCTGGGTTGCACGGATGGTGATGGCCGGGATTGAATTCATGCGAGAAGTTCCATTCAGGGATGTCTACTTTACGAGTATCATCCGTGATGAACAGGGGCGAAAGATGAGTAAGTCTCTTGGGAATTCGCCCGACCCTCTCGACGTTATCGCGGAATTCGGAGCGGACGCCCTCCGGTTTACCGTCGTCTACCTCGCACCACTTGGACAAGACGTCCTCTATTCTAACGAGAAGTGTAAAATTGGTAGGAATTTTGCCAACAAAATCTGGAACGCAGGCCGTTTTTTGCAGATGAATAAGGGTCAGCTTGGAAAACTCTCATTTGAGAATTCGGAAATACTAAAGAGAGATTTGGATTTGGCGGATCACTGGATTCTAAGTCGACTGCAGTCAACAGTCCAGTCTCTGACACAAGCTCTCGACGCGTTCGAGATTAATCAGGCAGCAAAGATCCTCTATGATTTCATGTGGCACGATTACTGCGACTGGTATCTGGAACTTATTAAAGATCGGACCGATCCATCCAAGAAGGGCCAAGGGCGCGAGATAGTTCTACAACGAGCAATCTGGATATTTGGAGAGTCGCTCAAGCTTCTCCATCCGTTTATGCCTTTCGTCAGCGAGGAAATTTGGCAGAACTTAGCTGAACCTCGCGAGGGTGAGAGCATCATGACTCAGTCGTACCGGAGCAAAGATCTCCCTCTCATCGACAAGAAATCAGAAGAAGAAATGGAATTCATTCAGTCGGTCATCGTTGCCGTACGCAACATCCGAAGCGAATTGGATGTCCCGATATCGAAGACCGCTGACCTCATCGTGCGATGTCATGACGAAGAAAAACAGACCATCCTCGAGCGGGACAAATCCTATCTTCAACGTCTTGCCAAAGTGGGAGCTCTAACGGTAGGAAGAAAAGTTGAGAAGCCAGCCCACTCGGCGAGTGCCATAGTCGATGGGCAAGAGCTTTTCGTGCCACTGAAAGGTCTCATTGATCTCGATGTGGAGAGGTCTCGTCTTTCAAAAGAGATTGCACGTGTGGAAAATTTGCTGAAGGCCGTTGAGGCGAAGCTCGAAAAGAAAGAATTTATCGAGAAGGCTCCAAAGGAAGTCGTTGAGAAAGAGATTGAGAAGAAAGGAGACTTCCAGCACAAGCTTGAGAGGCTCCGGACTCACTACGCAAGTTTGACGGAGTAAAATCGAATCTCGAACGTTAATCCTTAAATGGCTTTTCTGATCTCGCCCTTATGGTAACGACCGTAACTCTGAATCCAATGCTGGACAAAACAATTTATGTGGATAAACTTCGGCTTGGGGAGATCACCCGAGCGACAAAACGAGAGATGGTCCCCGGGGGAAAAGGGATCAACGTCGCACGCCAGCTTGCGAGATTTGGTGTCGATTCACTAGCAACCGGATTTATGGGCGGCGAGATAGGAGAGATAGTAGAACATCTGCTTGATGATGAAGGAGTGAAACACAATTTCGTCCACATCAGCGATTGGACGCGAGAGGGCATCACAATCTTCGAGACCGGTGCTGGACGCTCCACAGGTGTGTTTGAG
>JAHEZR010000199.1 GCA_023251005.1 Ignavibacteriota bacterium
TGTTACCAAAAATCTGAACGCGGTCGAAAGTGAAGAGCTCGACATAACCCGCAAGTGCGAGCCCGGGTCTGTGGATGTTCTTATCCCGAATCTCTTTGTCGAAACCTACCTCTCCATTCAAAATCCGAAGTCGCAGTCGGTTCTTGTTGCTCTCATAGAGGAAACCGACAGTAATGACCTCCTTACGGATTTCTTTTTCAGGGCCAGCGGTCATCGTTTTCCTCCTCTAATCTTTGAGATCTCCCCAAGCTCAAGCTGCCAACATCGTTCGACGTTTCTGAATCTTATGCCGTTCTCTGAGTTTCGATTTGTACTTTTTGATCTGCCGCTCAATCTTATCGACAGCTTCGCCAACCGCCGTCATGAACTCATCGGACCGCGCAGTACTGCTGAGCGTGGAGCGATAGACTCGCATGATAACTTCAACTTTGTTTGAATTCTTTGGAGTTTTCTCCGCCGTCAAAATAACGTCACACCAGACAATTCCTTCATAGAATTTCTCTAACTTCGAGATTTTGCTGATTGCATGGTCCTTTAATACTTTCGATGCGCGGATATGTCGCGCTGTTAGATTGATTTGCATGCGCGGTAATCCCCACGAGATTTTCAATTTGTGATTTGTCGTGAACCATTCTTTTCCCTTGAAACCCTTCTAACTTGCTGCGGCTACGCATCAGGCTTTCGGATGAGCCTGCTGATAGACTTTCTTTATTCGATCCACCGTAACGTGAGTGTAGATTTGAGTTGTCGAAAGGCTTTCGTGTCCGAGGAGCTCTTTCACGGCTCGAAGATCCGCTCCGCGGTCCAGCAGATGGGTGGCAAATGTGTGCCGAATCACGTGTGGACTCCTGTGCTCAACTTCGGACACGGATTGGATAGCGTCGCTCACTAAGAGATGAACTGCTTTTGGATAAATCCGCCGCCCGTGAACAGTCAGGAAAACCACCTTTCGATCTTCGGTAAGCGTTTTGGGAGAAAAAAGTTTTACTCTTTCCTTGAGATAGCTTGTTAGCGCATCTTTCGCTTTACGCCCAAGCGGCACGATTCGATGTTTGCCTCCCTTGCCATAGATTCTTACCGTCTCGTTCCCGAAATCAATGTCTCCTAATTTTAAATTAACAAGTTCGGCCAACCTCATCCCGGTACTGTAAAGCAATTCGAGAATCGCACGGTCTCGAATACCGGTAACTGTGGTGCGATCGGGTACTTCCATGAGACGGGTCATCGATTTTTCGTCGAGATAGGCCGGAAGGTATTTCTCCAGCTTTGGTGTCGCAATTGATCGAGCGGGGTTGACCTTCAGCACATCAACACGAACAAGGAACGAGAAAAATGAACGAAGGCTAGCGAGCTTGCGGGCAATGCTCTTTTTCGTGAGTCCGGACTCGAGCAGATGACCGAGATAAGATCGGATTAACCGATGATTGATTCTCTCGAGAACAACATCCTCACTACCCGCTGAGCGAGTCAAAAACTCGGAGAACTGAACAAGATCGTTTTCGTATGCGAGGAGAGTGTGCGGAGAATAGTTCCGCTCGATTTCGAGATGCTCACGATATTTCTCGATATAAGCTTGGAGGCTCATTCCACGGCAACCGCTGATTCTTTCATCACTTCAGCTTTGCATTTCGGACACTTAAGATACTCGCCTCTCTTTTGAGAATATTTTGAGACCATATAGGGAGAACCGCATGTATCGCACCGTACATCGACGGGTTTATCCCACGATGCGAAGTCGCAATCAGGATAACGCGTGCAGCCATAGAATGTCCGACGGCGTTTCGTGAGGCGCGAGGTGATGTCTCCCTCACTGCATTTCGGACACTTTATCCCGATCGTGAGAGGCTTGGTATTTCGACATGTCGGATAATTTGAGCACCCGAGGAACTGACCGAACTTACCAGACTTCATTATCATTTCCCCGCCGCAGAGCTGGCACTTCATTCCAACGAGATGCTGATGCTCTTCCTGTACAATGTGCTTCGTGTTCTTGCATTTAGGATAGGAGCTGCAGGCCATGAACTTTCCGTTTCTACCCCACTTGATCACCATCGGCGATCCGCACAGCTCGCACACCTCTTCTGTGACTTCCTGGAGAGACCTCTTGATGTGATGGGTATTCTTCTCAACCTTCTCGAGCGACCGTATGAACGGGATATAGAAATCGTCCATCACCTTCTTGTAGGTTTGGCGCCCCGACGCGATCCGGTCGAGCTCAGCTTCCATCCTCGCAGTGAATTTTACGTTGAAGATCTGTGGAAAGTTACTGACGAGGATCCGATTGACATCCATCCCCAGAGGAGTCGCGAAAAGCTTCCTTTCTTTCTGCTCGACGTAACCGCGTTCTTGTATCGTGCTCACGATCATTGCATAAGTACTCGGCCTGCCGATCCCGAGCGACTCGAGCTCCTTTACCAGCGTGCTTTCCGCGTATCGAGGCGCTGGTTTTGTGAAATGCTGTCGAGGAATCAGGTTAAGGAGTTGAGCGCGTTCACCAACGTGCAGACCTTCGGGGACTTTTGAAGTGGGATCCTCATCTTCGGTTTTTTTTGTTTCCTCTTCCAAGTCATCGTAGACCTGGAGGAAGCCGCGGAAGCGAGGGATCGACCCAGTTGCTCGAAAGAGATATTCCTCGCCCTTAACATCCACGCTCATCTGCTCAAACTCTGCTGGATTCATCTGGCAGGCGATGAAACGGTTCCAAATCAATTCATACAGGGCGAAGAGGTCCTTGTCAAGATATTTCTTCACTACTTTTGGGGGATACTTCACCATCGTCGGCCGGATGGCTTCGTGGGCGTCCTGTGAACTCTTACCCTTCCGGTAGAGCCTCGGCTCTTTCGGGAGATATTCGCCGCTGTAGTTGATGTAAATATACTCACGAACCGCCAGAACGGCCTCGTTGCTTAGGCGTGTCGAATCTGTCCGCATATATGTGATGAGTCCAACCATGCCCTCCGTCCCGACTTCAACTCCTTCATACAGCT
>JAHEZR010000011.1 GCA_023251005.1 Ignavibacteriota bacterium
GAATGCACGAGAGATCTCTGCCTTCTATTCACCTCAACCATTTGGATTGAAGGAGCTTTCTTTTGGCTCGTTTGCTTACATCGAACCGACTTCTATCGGCAGCTTCGCAATTTCTGGAAACAGGTTTGGATTCGAGCTTTATCGTGAGTTGTCGGGAACTCTTTCGTATGCTTTTTCTCACCGGGACGCCGTTGCCTTTGGAATAAACCTCACCTTCAATTCTCTCACAATAAAAAATTATGGAAGTGCATCTGCAATCGGTGTTGACCTCGGTCTGCTCGCAAAGATTACGAACGAGCTGCGCTGGGGATTCTTCGCTGCGAATGTCAATGCACCAACGATCGGAAAGGCAAAACAGAAGCTTCCTCAGATTTACGCCACCGGCTTGAGCTACAATCCAGCTGAAGGGCTCTTCGTATGCGTGGATGTTGTGAAAGACGTTCACTACCCGGCAATTGTGAAGGGCGGACTCGAGTATAAACTCATCGACGTGGTAAGTCTGCGAGCTGGTGTGGGGAGCAATCCGACAAGATTTACTTTTGGACTTGGCGTTCATTATTCAATTCTCCACTTCGATTACGCACTTGCAACGCATCAAGATCTCGGACTTACGCACCAATTCTCAGTATCGGTCACTTTCAAGAAACGTGAATGATTTAGGACTACCTGAGCAATTGAAGATGAGAAGTATCCTCCAGAAATCTGCGTCTGTTTTCTTGTCCCTCTTTTTATCAATCGCCGCACTGGCATTCCAACAGAGTCAGCGCGACACGATTAGATCAGCGGACACCCTCCGAACGATTTTCGAAATGAATACTGAGGATTTGCTCGAGCAAGCGACGCAGGATGTGGAGGACTCGGAGCTTCTCGATCGATTGCAGCGACTTGAAGAAGATCCCATCGACCTGAACGATACTTCGATTGAAGAATTACAGATTATCCCAGGTGTAACTCCGTTCATTGCCCGGAAAATCGTAGAGGTGCGCGAGCGCCTTCGAGGTTTAAAATACTTGAGTGATCTTCTGACCGTTGAAGGCGTGGATGAACGGCTCTATGCCATCATCAAGCGCTATGTACGTGTTCGTCCATCTACTCCAACGGAAGTGGCGGCGAATTATCGGACGCGTGTAATTCGGGACTTACAGGAGCGGCGTGGATTTCAAGATGGAACATACGTCGGATCACCATGGCGGTCGTACAACCGCATTATCGGCAGCTACAGTCCTCACGTCTCCGTCGGAATACTGGCCGAAAAGGATGCGGGTGAGAGTAAGCTGAATGACTTCACTTCCGGTTTCGTTTCTATCCAGACGAAGAGCCTACTATCAAAGGTAATCATCGGTGACTACTCGGCTGAGTTGGCTCAGGGCATCACCGTCTGGAAGTCGCTTGCTTTTTTCAAAGGCCTGGAGGTCATTCAGCCGGCGAAGAAATCTCCTCGCGGCATCGTGCCGTATGTCTCGAGCGATGAGAGCAACTTCTATCGTGGTGGTGCGGCTGTTCTAACTCAATTTCCTTTCGAAGCGACTGTGTTTTACTCTAATAAAAAGGTGGACGCAAGCGTTGATTCTCTCGGGCACATCACAAGTATCTATGGGATTGGGTATCATCGGACGCGGAGCGAACTTGGAAGGCGATTCGCGACTCGAGAACAATCTATTGGTGCACGGCTTCAGGTTAGTCTCGGCAGGCTCTTATGCGTGGGCTCAACTTACTTTACGACGAAGTTTGATAACCCTTTTGTGGCAAAGCGGCTTTATGATTTTTCTGGCAACGAGAATCATGTCATTGGGGGAGATTTCAATTTACTCTGGGACAGAATAAACCTTTTCGGCGAATGGGCACGATCACACACTGGAGCCGTCGGAGGCATCAGCGGTCTCTTAATCCACTTCGCGACTGGCGCAGATTTCATACTGTCTATTCGGAACTATCCACGCGATTTCATCAGCCTTCATGGATTTGGAATCGGTGAGCAAAATGGTGCTACTCAGAACGAGTTCGGGATCTATTCAGGCTTGCGTCTACGCGTGATCCAGGGAGTGACAGTCAGCGGCTACTTTGATCAATTCAAATTCCCGTGGCAGACGGCGACCACCCCATTCCCTATCCAGGGGAGCGATTTTCTCTTCGCTGCTGAGCTGCGCCCTCAACGACGATTTACTGTTGAATTAAAGTACAAGTCAGAAGTGAAGGGTGACGCGGTTTCAACGACTGACGAGTTCGGTCGAAGCGCTACAAAGCTCGCGGACCGCCGGCAGCGAAACGGAAGACTCACCGCGGCCTTTGACGTCACACAGGAGCTACAATTGCGTGGGAGAGCAGAGTTGGTTAAAGTTGAATACAGTGATTTCGCACCAGCAGGGAAGGGGGTTCTCTTTTATCAGGATGTTCGTTGGAGACCCTTTCCACAACTTACTCTCGATGCCAGGCTGATCTTCCTTGACACGGATTTGTACGACGCTCGTATCTATGAGTTTGAATCCGATCTCCGCGGCAGTGTGTTTAATCCAGCCCTGTACGGCAGAGGCCGGCGGTGGTATGCGATGGTGCGTTATGCTCTTCTCAGAGGTCTCGACATCTCGGCAAAATACTCTGAGACTTACCGCGACGACGTTAAGAAGCTTGGCTCGGGTTCAGACGAAATCTCTGGTAATGTCGACAATCGCCTCAGCGCTCAGATCGATATCCGGTTCTGAAGGCCTTTTTGTTTTACCCCAACCGGAGACGGATACTTGAAGAAAATCAGAAGGGGTATGTCTTTCTGTTTTTTATCGTGCTTCTGAAAACCGAAATCGATGGCGGATGGCGGGTATGGCGCGTCCATAGGCTATAATGAACGGGGGCGTTCCGATTTCGGCGTCCTTTCTTTCAGTTCACTTTCTTTGGACGAGCAAAGAAAGTGAACAACACATGCGTACGAGGACGTTTGATACTCGTTCCCTTTTTTCGTATCTTTAACGTGTGATATGACTTCGAAGAA
>JAHEZR010000200.1 GCA_023251005.1 Ignavibacteriota bacterium
TGAATCCACTGCCGGTGTACTGCCACGCGACGTCGAAGCGAAGCAAGAAATACAGAAGGAAGACCCGGGCGCCCAAGCCGCTTCCGATCAGTAAGTCTTGCGCAATGGCGTCTCCATGACCATTTCGCTTGAAGGCGCGGAAGCTCTTTGCATCACTCCACGCACTCCCCGCATCGATAAATGCAACCCCGGTAATATTCTGGAAGGCAATCGGCAGTGGGCCGGCGACGAGGTACTTCAAGAACGGGTAGCGCATCTCCAGGTTCACCAGTGCGTACTTCGACCCGTACTTCGCGTTGTAGTTAAATCCGCGGAGAGGGAGAACTGGTGTCAGGAAAGCATAGTCCTCAGCATCGGTAATCGGAATTCTGTCCCCCTCGAACTCGCGGTTGATCCAGCCATCGGTTCCACCGATAATGAATCTTTGCGCGTTCGCCCCGACGCTTGCTCCGCCAGTGAATCGGAATGCAAAGACGTATTCCTTTCCGAGGCGGAAGTATCTCCGATAATCTCCTCCAAACGTGGTAAAGCTCAGCGACTCCTCGGTGAGCTTCCGCGAGCCGGAAACAGAGAGCTCGTACCGAGAACCGTTCGTCGGAGCAATTGCCCCCCAGAGAACGTTGTCGTGGACGAGTGAGAAACTCGGCATTATCACCGTTCGACGCTGAGAAGGTACGAAAGTGAAATCTAGATTGTCCCGCACAAGGTTGAACCATGACAGTGAAAAGTCCACTCGGTTAAATTTGTCAAACGGTCGAGAGGCGTAAAGGTTAACGCCATACTGTCGGAAGCGGTAGAGACTCGATCCGAAGATATCATCGAGGAAAAGAAACCGTGCGCTATGATAGATCTCGATACCGTAATCTGTTCTCGCTGGTAAATAATAGTACGCCAGGGCATAGTCGCTGTTTTTCAAATCGAGAAGGAGATTCGTAAGGAAGTAGATCTGATGGTTCCCCAGCATATCGCTGAAGGCCATCTGCGTCGTCCCTTGTATACCGTAAAAGGTGCTATACCCGGCATTTCCATAAACGATGTCCGGAGAGAACGAGAGCTTGTATTTGTTGACCTTGTAATTCCCAAGCTCATCGACATTCCCCGCGATTCGAAAAACATCCTTCTTCCTGGCGGCTGCCGTTGTGTCTTCGGCAAACTTCTCGGCGAACACATGACTCCGGAAATCAATCCTCACACCTTCACCGTACAACTTCGTTGAATCGGCTTTCTGGCCTGCAGCGGTAACAACGGAGACAGTATCGGAGCGAGCGGTTGGCTCACGCTTCGCCATCTCTGGAGTCGGCTGAGGGGAAGTTTGTTGGAGCCGCTTGATGTACTCGGTCGGTTCGAGCTCGGCGAGGTTGAGGTTCTTCTCAAAAGGACTTTTCAGGAGGAAGATGTCAAAACCGGCTTCCGTCATCGATGAGAACGCAAGCTTGTTGCCGTCTCGCGACAATGAGAGTTGATAGATCCCATTAAGAGAATTCGTGATCGGCCGCTCTTTTCCCGTTGTGAGGTCCTTCTCGTAGATGTTTGTAATTCCATTCCGATCGGAAATGAAGAGGAGCTTCTTCCCATCCGGAGAAACGACAGGAGACGTCTCGTTGGTCTTCGGATCATGGGTTATCCGTTTCATCTCCAGCGTCTCAATATTGACAGAATAAATATCAAGCTGATTGTACTGATAATTCTGCATTTTAAAACTCTTCGGCAACTGCACTGCTGAAAGAACACCGTCCTTCTCCGAGGCAACGAGCGGCGGATGAACGGTGTAATCGCCACGGTCAGAAACAAAATAGACGGCCTTTCCGTCCGGTGACCAACTCAGGTCTTTGCCAAAAAATGGGCCAATATCGCTGAAGATGTCATCTGTGAGGTTCCTCAGCGTTTTCGTCTTCAGCTCATAGATGTAAACGTCCGACTCCTTCTCTTTCAGTCCGACTAAAGCGAGCATATCACCGCGCGGCGACCAATCGACGGAGAAAATCCCATCAAGGCCCAATTCTAATTTCTCTTGCTCACCATTCTCCACGTCGATCAAGAAGATCGCATCTTCTTCTCCACTCTTTGCCGAGAGGGCAATCTTTTTCCCATCTGGCGACCACGTAATCCCTGGGGTGAGGAGATGTAGCTCCTCGAAGTCTTTCGTCCGCTGGCCGCTGACAGGTTTACCCAGGATTTGCCCATCGAGCGCCGACATCAGGAAAACATCGAAGTAATCGTCCCGGTCAGAGATGAAGGCAATGCGATCACCTTGCGGAGAAAGCGCCGGACTTGAATTATAAAAGTTGCTCGACTTCGAATGATTTGTCAAGCGCCGAGCAGTTACAGAGGGGTCTTCACGTTTCGCAATGTCTGGCCAGTACAGGACTTTCTGTTCTTTCTGCCAACGCTCGGAAAGCTCTTCAACGCTCAAACCAATCGTGCTCTTAAAACCCTGATCAACACTCTTCGTCCCTCGGATCCGATTAAGAATTTCTCCGATCTTCTGGTCGCCATACTTACTCGAAATGTACCACCACACAGATTGCCCTCCTCGGTAAGCAAAGTATCCATTGAGATAGTCGATCGGTGGGAGATAGTTACTGATCGTCGCATCACGAAGAAACATATCGGAATTCGAATCCCACGAGAGCGCTTCGTATTCCGCGAGGCCTTCATTGAACCAGAGGGGGAGCTGCAGACGTATGTTGTTCGTGATGATCGATTGGATCGAGCCGCCGTAGAACATATCGTTAATAACGGCGTGGACAAGCTCGTGGTGAATCACGTGTCGAAACTGACGGTAACTCCCCTCGAACGGAAGCACGATGCGGTTCTTGAAAAGCTCGGTGACGCCGCCGATCCCCTCCTCAAGATATTCCTGTACGACGTTGGTCTGTTGAAAATCGTTATGAGAATTGTAGACGACTATGGGGATCCGATTCGTGATCTGGTATCGGAAATGCTTGCCGATAGAAGCGAGCGCCGATTCCGCAA
>JAHEZR010000201.1 GCA_023251005.1 Ignavibacteriota bacterium
AGATCAGTCGGCGAGGTTTTTACACACGTTGCGGGTGGCAGTTACTGGTTTATGCAGATGGCGGGTATTCAACCGCCCGCTGGTGTCGATCTGAAAAGTGTCGACTCACTGAAGGAGAAAGCGAAGATTGTAGAGGTCTTAAAGCAATCCTGTGAGCACGTTCGACAGGCGATGATGAAGACTTCGGATGCTGACTTCAACAAACCTGCGAAGATCTTTGGGCGCGACGGAACTGTCCGAGAAGTCTTTTTCCTTCTCGTTACACACCAGCCAGAACACTTGGGACAGTCGATTGCTTACGCGAGGATGAACGGTGTGGTTCCACCATGGACTGCAGAACGGCAGGCTCAACAGCAACCGCCGACGAAGAAGTAGCAGGGAAAAGTTTATCTATCTTCTCTCACGGCGCCAGGCGTTTCATCGACCAGCTTCCACCCTTTTGCAATTCGTAAAGGATGCGGTCGTTTAGTCGGGCAGATCGCGCCTGCCAGAATTCGATTCGAGTTGGCTTCAGACGATACCCGCCCCAGTATGCTGGACGCGGAATCGGTCGGCCTTTGTATTGACGCTGGAGTTCCTCAAAACGCCGATCGAGTGCGGCACGACTCTCGATGATTTCGCTCTGCTGCGATGCCAGCGCGCCTATTTGACTCTCGCGCGGTCTCGTTTGAAAGTACGCATTGGATTCTTCTGGAGATACTTTTTCGACCGCGCCTTCAATCCGTACCTGCCGATCTAGTTCAGGCCAGTAAAACAAAACAGCGGCGCTGGAATTAGCCGCAAGCTCTTTTCCTTTCTGACTGTTATAATTCGTATAGAACACAAAGCCCTCTGCATCGAAATGTTTCAGGAGAAGGATTCTTACTGACGGCTTGGCATCCGTGCTTACCGTTGCAAGCGCCATTGCCTCTGCCTGGGGAAGCTTTGTGGCGTTTGCTTCCTCGAACCATCGCCGAAATTGTTTGATCGGGTCGCGGTCGAGGTTTCGCTCGTCGAGCTGCTGAGGTTTCAGGTTTTCTCGAAGTTCGCTCTTCGCCATCTTAGCTAACCCTGAATTAACACAACATACACATTTGCTGTGTGTGATTCAATTATCGAATGCGGCGGGTATTTCTAAAGCGCGGGAACATTGTGGAGAGATCACCTTTATTCCTGTCGTTCCGAGTCCCGCTGTTACCCTGAGCCTAGTCGAAGGGTCAGTGGGACTTGAGAACTGTACAGCTCGGCAGGCTACTTGCTCCCAAGCTTCTGAAGCGTCTGCGTGATTCTTTTCTTCTGAGTCTCGTCTTTTACCATCTTCAGCGCCTTCGTATAATTCTCGATCGCAAGTTTCGTCTCACCGCTTCCCTCATACCCCTCCGCAAGACTGTCGTACACGTTCCAGGAATCAGGGTGAGCTTTTACATTCATCTTGAAGACATCGATGGCTTCTTTGATTCTGTTGCTGGAGAGAAACTCGTAGCCCAGGTTATTGAGGTCAACCTCGGTTGCGATCTTCATTGAGCGGTCCTTGATAGCACTTGCTTCGGCAGCCTTGCCGGTTTTCTCTAAGAGCTTTGACTTCGTCCAGAGGTTGTTGAAGTTCTCATTGATTGAGATGGACTTGTCTGCCCACGCAAGCGCTTCCTCGAAGTTGACGTTGTTACGCAGGCAATAGGCTGCGGCCTGGTTCCATCCTTGCCAGCTGAAGCCGGCGAGTCCGCGCAGATACTCGTTCCTCGCGTGCGCAAGCACAATCCCACGGATGTCCAGCGTGACCTTGAACGGCAGTCTGACTTTTTCCCACCGCAGTGCGACGACAGCAGAGCTGTCCGTAAGATCGCTGAAATCGTAGCTCAGCCACTCTTGATGATCTCCAACCTGGGGCTTTACCGTAACGCGCAGAGCATCTTCGCTGTCTTTATAGAAGAAGCTTCCCCACGACGTGGCGTTCTTGCTGAAGATGATCGTCCATTCATTTTCTGTGGGGATCGTGTGAAGACCATACGTGCCAGCGGGAAGATCTTTTCCCTCGATCTTCACGGGGTCGCTAAAGGAGATTGTGGTGTTCTCATTCGCGCCTGCTCTCCACACTTCTCGGTACGGCACAAGCTCTCCCAAAATTTTCCTTCCCTTCACACCCGGACGATGGTACGATATGGTGACCTCAGTAATCCCGATGGTCTGCGACACGCTCGCCTTTGGACTCGCCTGAGGCGTTGGCAACTGTGGCTGGGCTGAAGATGTTTCGATGAGAAATGCAGCGACGAGTAGGGCTGCAACGACGCCTGCAGTGATACGATTTTTCTTCATACTTCTGCCCTCCTTTGGAATGGTGAATGTGAAACACCGGGCAAGGGGCCTTCTAAATTTCAAACGTGGATTTAAGGAGAAAGTTGCAGAAGGGGCCGTAGAAGTTGCTGGTAGAGCCTTAAGTTAAATGGGCCAAGGGACGACTTGTTCCTTTGCTTAGAGCTCAAGAAACCGCCGCTTTGATTTAGCTGAAAGGAAGCCCTATATTCAAAGTGAAAGGAGAAGGAGCATAGAGACTTTCGTAGTAGCGACTAAGCGATGTGTTACGATCCCAGCCAGATTCCGAAGGATGCTTTGGATTAAACCGGCGACCCGAGCCGTACGTTTCATATCCGAGAGACCATGCCGGAACGATGGGTCACACAGAAAAGGGGCCCCGATCTCTCAAGAGGTCGGTGGTGGATAGTCACGATCGTGTGGGATGCAGAGCGGGCTAGGTTACAGATACCGGAGAAGTATTTGCCGAAGAAGAAGTGATGGAGAATATTTGTTACTTCTTTGCTCGTGAGATCGCTTCAAATCCTTCTGCGGTCATTCTGAGGAGTCCCGACTTGATCGGGACGACGAGTCCGTCACAACATGACACTCTGAGTGCGAACAATAAATAGAATAAATGTCTTGCTGTTGATGTAGAAAGAGTCTACATTAGATACACTAAGTTTTGGCCCACTG
>JAHEZR010000202.1 GCA_023251005.1 Ignavibacteriota bacterium
GTCCGAAAAACTCCTTCGAGGCATCAAACTCTTCCTGGTTTCGATCGTCTACTTCATGCCGCTACTTGTAATCCTTCTCCCAATGATTTTCTTCATGGTGTTTAGTGCTGCGACGCAATCGGAGGAGATTGCGGCATTTGGCGGCTTGACATTCGTGAGTGCGTTGATCTTCATCGTTCTCCCCTATGCTCTCTTCGTGAGCATCCTCATGCCCGTCGTCTACCTCAGATTCGCGCTGAACGAACGAGTTGGTGACGCGCTCAATATTTCTGCGATTCTGAAGTTTTTCAAAGATAGTTGGCAAAACGTTATCATCCTTGCGCTGGTCATGCTCGCCGTGAAATTCCTGGCGATTTTCGGTTTCCTCTTCTGCCTCATCGGAATTTTCTTCACGAGCTTTTATGCGAGGTTGGTCTCGGCTCACCTCACAGGACAGCTTTATCTCGCCTCTCCCGAAGTGCGAGCCACAGCTTCTTAGGGCCAGCAGATGAAGGCTCGCAGGACAACTGCAGCATTAGGCTTCCTTGGACTTTTCTCGTTCCCGCTGGGGATAATACTTTCGAACTGCGGCAAGGACTTGAATCCAGTATCTCCATCCGACATCGTCTTCCCAGATGCCAACGTAAGTTACTCGCGGCACGTGCAGCCCCTGTTCAATACCTCTTGTGCAGCGGTGGGCTGTCATGACGATGCTACGCGCGCGTGGGATCTCAGCCTCACTTCATACACAAATGCAACAGCACGACCAGGCATCATTGTCCCATTCAATGCAGACCAAAGCGTTCTTGCCCAGAGCATCGACGGCAGATTGCAACCGCTGATGCCCCTGAATCGGGCAGCTCTAAACAGTAATCAAGTAAACGGAATCAAGAGGTGGATCAATGAAGGGGCGAAAAATAATTAGAAGTGTGACTGCAATTTTACTGTGGGGCCGAGGACAAATAATTATTAGCCCCTACTGAGTCAGGTCCGCCCTCAGATCTCTTCCCCACATCAACTTCGCGCGCAGGATATCGTAGTAGCTGCGGTCCAGCCTTTTCACTAACTTCACATGATGTTTTGCCTTCTTGATCGTGAACACTGCTGGGGGACGTAGGTCCTCTTCAACCTGTCCATCAGCCGCAATGTGAACCGCTCTTGCATCGCGCTCTACCACTACGCGAATTACGCTTGTATCGGGAACGATCACGGGGCGAGCTGTCAGCGTATGCGGTCCGATTGGACTGAGCGTAATCGCTCTGCTTTCCGGGACAACTATTGGTCCTCCTGTGGCAAGTGAATAAGCCGTCGATCCGGTTGGTGTTGCGACGATGAGGCCGTCACCAGTGTAGGTGATGAGATATTCGTCATTGACAAAGGTTTGAAGATCTATGACGCGCGAAGAGTCACTCTTATCAATCACGATGTCGTTCAATCCGAAGAACCGCTTTTGACGGCCGGATCTCGTTGAGGCTTCAAGAACCATACGCTCCTCGACTTTATATTTTTTCGAGAGAACAGCCTCAACCCACTCATCCATTTCCTCAGCAGCAAACTCGGCGAGAAAGCCAAGTTTACCAAGGTTCACTCCAAGTATTGGTGTCTCTTGGGGTCCGACGAGTCGCGCGGCTGACAGCATTGTCCCATCACCACCGAAGGCAACGAGAATATCAACTCGCCTCGGCAGGTTCTCAAGCGAAATCGCCTGATTCGACTCAACTAACTTAGTCGCCGATACTTTGTTTACCCAAGTTGCCAATCTTTTGTCGACGATGAAATCAGCGCCGTTTTTCTTCAACTTTTCGACGAGGTCTGCGGCAACGCGAGGAAGAATCTTCTTCGCCATATTTCCCATTATGCCGATCTTCATGACGTTCCTGCCGGCTCTGACTTCTCCGGTGATGTCTTCGCTTGATCTTTGTTCACTTCATCAACGTAATTTAGTCTGAGCTCGCGGAGGAGTGACTGTATCAGTCGCTCTTCCTCAGCGGTCAAATTCCCACTCATTTTTTCCTTTATCATTTCAAGCATGTCAATTGAGAGCTGTGCTTGTCCCAGGTCTCTTTCGATCTTATCGGTGATGGGACTTTTGATTTTCCCCATCTGTTGCATGGCCGCACCGTGGAACATCAAGGCAAGCTGGGTAAAAAGAATTTCGTTCCTCTCCTTGTTGTCCATATATCATGCCTCATGGCAAGAGAACAGACGAACGACATGAAATCTTAAGCAATATCTTTCTGAGATTCAATACGCCGAGCAGCAATGGTAAACAACCCTATGGAACGCTTAGCTTCTCTCTTACCTCTGGGGCAAAAGATAATCCACTTGCTGCAAGAGTTAGCCCCAAGCTGCACCAGAAGAGCAGAATAATTTCCTGATCGCCAAAATTCCATTCGAACAGTCCGTTGACGTGGAACCCGACGAAGACCGCCAGGGCACCGAGCGCAATCGAGCCCCCAACCCAATGATCTTTGACACGGCTAAAAATGTTTAGTTCCAGCAAGAATATCCTTACAAACATACAGAGAAGGACGATGCCACCGACGATGCCAAGCGTAACCAACCACATCAAAATGTTGTTATGCAGATGGCCTCCCGGCTCAGTGTCGTCGGAAGATTTGTAGCGAACGTAGATCGAGTGGAGATCACTGTCCCCCACGCCGAGGATCGGATAATCCTTAATAATTTTGATGCCTGTCGTCCACATGTGGACTCTTCCGACGTTACTAGGATGGTTCAGATCGATGATGCTGTACGCTCTCTCTCTAAGAGGGGAAGGTGCAAAAAGAAGGAAGAGAGTAACGACGATCAGAAGAACCAGGATGAGTCGCTTGTTTTTCAGCATGCCGACCGTAATGCAACCAGCGACAAAGCCAAGCCAGGAGCTTCGCGTGAATGTTAGAACAAGGGCGAGAAGAATTGGTGCTGCAAGGATGGTTCCAATATTCCTGAGTTTTCTTGGAGTGCCCTCGTGCAAAAGAAAC
>JAHEZR010000038.1 GCA_023251005.1 Ignavibacteriota bacterium
GTTGGGAAAGATCGACCTAAGTACAACAGCTCGGCCGGTTCTCGAACACCTCGCACACGAGAGTCATGAGTGCGTTTACCTGGGTGTCCTGGACCTTGGGCAAATCATCCTCGTGCAGCACATCGACAATCAAGATATGTGGAATATCGTCACTCGACTTGGAAATACGTCTCCCGCGCATTGCACGGCGATCGGCCAGGTGTTGCTTGCCGGACTTCCAGAACAAGAGGTCACCAAGATCGTCGCAGACAAAGGACTGACGCGATATACGAAGAAGACAATCACAAGCGATGCTGGGTTGAAAAAGCGTTTGGCGCAGGTCAGGTCACGTGGTTTCGCTATTGTCGATGGGGAGTATAAATCCGACCTCTGTGCTGTTGCGGCTCCGATCAAGGACCATACGGGCAATGTCGTCGCTGCGGTGATGATAGCATTACCATCGAGTCGCCCCGATAAGGAAGCGGTTGTTCCAAAGCTTGCGCGTGCGCTGCAGCGGACGGGCCTGGAGATCTCCCACCATCTCGGCTACAAGGCCGTCTAAGCCCTCCCACTCAGCTCCCAGCTATGAAACTCCTTTCCTTCAAGGATTCGAACGTCACCGCTTTCGGGACTTTCATCGACGATACCCTTGTGAACCTTGATAGTCTAGTCAAGGCTTATGAAGAAGAAGTTCTCCGGAATAAAGTGTCATCTTGCATTAATATGATCGAATTTCTTTCAAGTGGATATTGGGAAAAAGAGAAATTTGTAAGCCTGCAAAGCTATCTCACTGAGCGACACCATTTGAAAAGGTTTGCAGTATCATCAGGATACCAGACTCTTGCACCTGTGCCTCGACCTCCGAAAATCATAGCGCTTGGACGAAACTACGCCCTTCACGCAGCGGAGAGCAAGATGCCAGTCCCAACAGAGCCAATCATATTCTCCAAGACGAGCTCTTCGGTGATTGGTCCCGGCGGCACCATCCTGATCCCAAGAGATGTTGGGCGCATTGATCATGAAGTTGAGCTTGCCGTCGTCATCGGGAAGAAAGCAAAATCGGTCCCTGCGGCGCATGCGTATGAATTCGTAGCTGGATATACTATTGCGCTTGATATCAGCGCCCGTGACTTACAACGAGCTGATATTGAGAAGCGCAACCCATGGTATCGCTCGAAGAACTTTGATACCTTCACCCCGGTCGGGCCGTGGATCGTTACGGCCGACGAGATTCCTGCGCCAATCGAGCTCGAGATTGAACTCTCTGTGAATGGCCAGGTCCGGCAGAAAGCGAATACTCGCGAAATGATTTTTGATATTCCGACGACGATCGAGTTTATCACGAGATACATCACGCTTGAGCCCGGTGACATTATCTCGACGGGAACACCAGAAGGGATTGGACCCATAAAAGACGGGGACCGGATTGTGAGTCGTATAGAAAAGGTCGGCGAGATGGTGAATACAGTCAAGGAGCTTTGAATGTGCATATCGACCGGATCGATATGGTGCACGTTCGAATACCACTCCACGCTCCTTTCAAAATAAGTTCGGGGACTATAAGTGAAACGGATGCACTTGTCATTGCAATTTACAGCGAAGGTCTCATTGGATATGGGGAAGCTGCACCCATGGCTGGGTCATTCTACTCGGAGGATTCACCAGAATCGACGTGGGATTGTCTTCATGATCAAATCATACCTAAAGTTCTTGCCCACAAGAATATGGAACCCGTTCTACTCCAGGAAGTTCTCGATGGAATCGAAGAAAACAGTTTTGCAAAGGCGGGAATTGAGACTGCATTCTGGGATCTTGATGCGAAGAGGCAGGGACTACCCCTCTTCGAGCTTCTTGGCGGAAAAGCAAAACGTATCCCTTCTGGACTCGCTGTCGGAATTTGTCCGACGATCAATGAAGTACTCGAGACGATCGACCGCTATCTCGGTGAAGGCTACAAACGTCTGAAGATTAAGATCGAACGAGGTTGGGATCTTGAACCTGTGAAAATGGTAAGAAAGCATTTTCCCGACATCCCTTTGATGGTGGATGCAAATGCGGCTTACACCCGGGCAGACATTTCTCTATTCAGAAAGCTCGATGAATTCGATTTGATGATGTTCGAGCAGCCGCTCCCGAAGAGCGATTTAGAAGGTCACGCAGAGCTCCAGTCAAACGTCCGGACGCCGGTTTGCCTCGATGAAAGTGCGATAGATCTTCGGGCGGTGGAAAAAGCAATCGAGATGGAAAGCTGTAAGATCATAAACATAAAAATTCAGAGAATGGGTGGATTGGCGAAAGCAAAGCAGGTGCACGACCTCTGCCAGCGGGCAGGCTTGCCTGTCTGGGCGGGGACGATGCCCGAACTTGGCATCGGATCGGCACAGGCTATTCATTTGGCGACTCTTCCAAATTTCAGCTATCCTACGGACGTAGAATCATCTTCCCGGTGGTTTATCGACGATATCATCGAACCGCGGATCCAGGTCAAAGATGGTTGGATCGAGGTACCCGATGGAGTCGGATATGGGTTTGCGATCGATGAAAAAAAAATCAGGAAGTACGCAATTCGATCGGAGACATTTCGCTAAGTGGAAAAGAACGGATTGCTGACGACTGAGTACCTCGGGCTAAGATTGCGAAGCCCACTGCTCATCGCATCTGGTCCTGCAAGCCATGACGTGAAGCAAGTTCCGATGGCAGAAGGGCAGGGAATAGGTGGCATCGTCTTGAAGACGGCGTGCTCAGAGAAGTATGCCCACATGCGACTGTGGCCGCGCCCGCGCTACAAGATCATCGATTGGGACAAGAAGATGGATGGCCGTTCTCGATATTTTACTCTTTATTCCTATGAACAAGGCTACAGCGGTACGCTTGAAGATTACTGGGAATTTATCCGTCAATGTAAGAAGAGTGGACACGTCCCAATCGTCGGAAGTATCTTTGCCGACGCGGCAGATGATTGGCGCCAGCTCGCGCTCAGCGTGGAAGACGCGGGTGCCGATGGAATCGAGCTGGACATTTCCTCGCCTCATCGACCTGGGGATCTCGCGTTTGAGACGACATTTGTCGCTGCTATCAAAGCTGTCACCGACGCTGTTCATTTTCCGGTCATGGTGAAGCTGGCCGCTACTCCGGATCTCGTGCAGCAAGCGAAAGTCGCCGAGGAGCTCGGTGCTGCAAGCGTTACGTTGTGCAATCGGGTTCGCGGGCTAGATATTGATCCCGAATCCGGACATCCGATCCTTCATGGTTATTTTGCAGGGGTGGGAGGGCCTTGGGCAAAGTATTACATCTTCAAGCATATCTCTGAAGCCTTTCAGGAGATCCAAATCCCGATTAGTGCAACCGGTGGAGCGATCTCCGGGGAGGATGTCATAAAGTACATTATGGTTGGAGCTTCGACCATCCAAATTCTATCAGTAATTATGGTGAATGGCTGGGCTTCGATCAAGAAGATGAACGATGAAGTAACGGAGTTCATGATCAGAAAGAATCTCAAGAGTCTCGATGAGATAAGAGGCATCGGCGTGAAGACTATGACTCCGCACGAAGAGATCGTACGTTGGTCAGGCGAGAAGAAAAGCGGTCCCCGGAACGACTGGGAGTAAATGATTGGAGTTCAAGAGGTGAAGGAATTAACGAGACTCCTTGCGGACTTAGTTGCCATCCCAAGCGTGAACCCAATGGGTCGTGATCGAAATGGGCCTGAATACTTGGAGAAGAATGTTGCTGAATATGTCTCGAACTTTCTCAATCGACAGAGGATCGATGTACAGGTTCAACAGGTTTTCCCAGGACGCCCAAATGTCATCGGCCACATCGAGATCGGGGCGAGGGAAACAATACTGCTTGAAGCTCACATGGACACCATCCCCGTGGACAATATGACGATCGACCCATTCGATCCTGTTGTGAAAGGTAGAAAACTTTATGGAAGGGGTTCGTGCGATACAAAATCTTCTCTCGCTGCGATTTTATTCGCGGTCAAAGAAGTTCTGAAGACGAGAAGGAGATTGACCCGCAATGTCATCGTCGCTGCGGTTTCTGATGAAGAGTATGGACTAAATGGAACGAAAGCCTTGTTGAAACAAGGCTGGAAATTTCACTATGCGATCGTTGGGGAGCCAACGCGTTTGGAGGTCATTAACTGCCACAAAGGGGTAATTCGTTGGCGGATGTCGACACTTGGCAAGTCTGCGCACAGCGCGTACCCACAACATGGGGTCAACGCGATTTTTTCGATGGGGCGCCTCCTCGAAGCGCTTGAGCAACACGCCGAGAACTTGATAGCGGCGAAGGCGCACCCAATGCTCGGGACTGCAACTCTTAGCGTCGGCATCATTGAAGGTGGCCACAGTGTGAATGCTGTCCCCAATAGCTGTACAATCGAGATTGACCGCCGAACGCTGCCGGGAGAGACGGCCGATTCAGTTCTAAAAAAAATTAGACGAGCGGTGCCTCGCTCAGTTCGACACAGCATTAGCAAGCCGCACCTTGTCGTTCCGAGTTTGAGCGAGAAGCAGAGTTGGAAGGTTGTCGAGTTGCTCCGAGATGCTTTTCGGGAGAACGGGAAGAACCTTAAGGTTCACGGAGCAAGATACGTGACTGATGCAAGCCTCTACGCCGCGAAGGGTATCCCTTCAGCAGTCTTTGGTCCCGGAAGAATCGAACAGGCGCATTCCGAAGTAGAGTACGTAAACCTGCACGAAGTTGAGGAGGCTGCTCTTATCCACAGCGCCTTACTCACGAACTCCTCGTAGGGCTAAGAACAGGCGAAGATGGGAAAATACGTCGGCCTGCATCCACTCCCTCCTGATTTCGCAAGTGACTACGCTCCAATTGCAGTCGTTGAGGAGGAGAAGTGTATTGGTTGTGAGCGATGTCCTCAGATTTGTTTCTTCGATTCAATCGTAATGAAAAACAAGGTGGCGGTGATTGATCCCAACAACTGCACTGGCTGCGGACTCTGCTTCGAAGCTTGTCCTGTGGATTGCATCCGATGGGTCCCAGATCTCGAATTGCCTGAGGGTGTTCAGCCGAAGGATGAAATTCCGAGGATTGACTTGGGGGATTGATCCATGCGGCGAGGCGGATTACTTCCATGAGGCAATGCCATGAAGATCATAGATTTAACACATCCAATCGTAAAGGGAATGCCCGTATATTTCCCGTGGCACCCTGCCACCGATTGGATCCAGACTGCCAATTATAAAGAGCACAGTTGTGTCGTTCATCAGCTGACGATCGGGAGTCACACAGGGACTCATATCGACGCACCGAGTCACATTTTTGAGGGCATGCACAACATCGATGAGTATGAATTATCACTTTGGTACAGTGAAGCTCAGATATTAGATTTTGCCCCTCGGCATGCAAATCAAACCATAACCGGCAGCGAGATGGCTCAAAGAGAGGTGAAGGAGGGAATCGGTGTAATACTGAGAACCGGGTGGGAGATCTATTTTGGTGACCAAGGTTACTACAAGACCTATCCTGGACTTAGCTCTGAGGCAGGGGAGATTCTTATCCGAAAGAATGTGAAGTACCTGGCAGCGGATACGCCATTCAGTATGGATATCCACAGGTTGTTTCTCAGTCGCGGGAAACCGCTCATCACAAACCTGAGAAATCTGGGCCAACTTCATCGATCGGTCGTGAGACTGATCGCCGCACCACTCCTCATAAAGGGTGGAGACGGGGCTCCAGCTCGGGTTCTGGCAATAGAAGAGTGAGTTTTTCTCCTCAGCGTGTTGTCGGTTACTCGACTCGTCGAGAGTTATTAACAGAATAGGAAGGTCAACACCACTACGAATACGTATTGAGAACTCACGACGTTCTAACTCTGATGGAGGGTCTGGGGATTTAAGGTCTAAGACCATTTTGTTCTTGACAAACAAAACTCTAATTGGTATATTCTTGTCGGGTTAAATCAAGTTTAATTCATAAAACAACTGCCGATCGAAAGGAGCGGGAAGGAAAAATTTCTACAGCTTTCCATCTAGCGTCGTAAACAAAAACCCTTCGTAGTGAAGGTTCCTTTTTGTGCTTATGACGTTAGGGATGTCGATGCCGAAGTTGCTTTCAGCGGTACACGCGATCATTACCAAGCCTCCCGACATCCCAGAGAATTCAACGAACAAACTTCAAATACTTCCTCGGGTCTAGAATCGGCGCAACGTTTTCCCCTCAATGAACAAAGCGACCGTAAACCAAGCCTTAAGTTTGCCGCAGTTTCATTTAATAGGCCTAATCGCCACTCAATCCTCTCGAGTAATTCAAGGAGAAGCCCAATGAAGAACGCTTCATTCAGGTTTGCCTTCTCTGCCGTCACACTGTTCCTGTTGTTCGCTTTGGTAGCCTACGCAGGCAACGGAAAAATTGCCGGGACGGTGAAGGACGCCGCAAATAAGAATCCGATCCTAGGGGCGAACGTGACCATCGTCGGCACGACGCTTGGTGGATCGGCGGATGCGGAAGGACGTTACTATATTCTCAACGTTCCACCTGGAGAATATGAGGTCACGGCTTCGACCGTCGGCTTCGCGCGCTCCGTGGTCAGAGGAATAGTCGTCAACTCCGACAAGACAACGACTGTGGATTTTGAACTTCGTGAAGCAGCCGTTGGTCTAGAAGAAGTTGTTATCGCTGCAGAGGCGCCCCTTGTCGACAAAACACGAATAGCGACAAAGACCACTCTTTCAAAAGATGAGGTGAACAGTCTCCCTGTGGCAACTGTTTTCGACGTTATCAACACTGCCGCAAGCGCGTATAACGGATTTGTGCGTGGCGGTCGCTACGTCGAGACCAAGACCCTCGTTGATGGCGTAGATGTAACCGACTCTTACGCAGCGATTGATGCAGATGCGCGCGGAAATGAAAACGTGAACGTAGTGTATATCGGTGTGGTGCGACAGTATGATAGGAACAACGTCACGGCTGGCCTCAGCATGAACTCAATCGAGGAAGCATCGCTAAATACAGGGGCGGTAGGGGCTGAGTATACATCTGCGACTGCCGGGTTGATCAACTTCACTCTAAAGGAAGGACGTGGCCCGTTGACTGGGCATGTCTTCGTACGCACGAGTCCCGGAGGGCTTAACCATGCAGGTCCGGCTGTCTACCTCGATCAGAAAAAATACTTTGATGAGCGGGACAACTCTACCCCAACCGCAAAGCCCAGGTACAGCTGGAGCAGTGCCAAATTGGTCAAAGACATCTACGATTATGACCCCGGTAACCCGGGCTCAATGAAGCCTACGTCTGACGCCGAAGTGTCTTTGAGTGGTGGGCTAACCAAAGATGTTGGACTGTTCTTCAGCGGCCGGTTGTATAACTCCTACGGTACCTTCCCCGGTGAGTTCAATCGAGAGGCAGACCTTTCACTCAAAGCGTCCTATCAGATTTCACCAAGCATCAAGACCACGGTTCTCGGCCTGGTGCGTGATCGCGGCAAACTTTTTGGGTGGAAGAATCGGTCCTTTAACGATGCCTACCGTTACCTCTTAGAAGGCGTCCCAATGAATGATGGCACTGCGATCACCGGCAGCGTGAAGTGGACTCACTTGCTCTCGGCAAGCACCTTCTATGAGATTCAGCTCAGTGATGTGTACACCAATAACCGCCTTGGCTATGTTGATGGCAATGGTGACGGGATGGTCGATTACAATGAGAGCGGTGACTTCCTGACATTTGGGACGGCAGACCAACTCGCAAAGTACCTCGATGGCAGTAACTTTTTCAGTTCGGGACCCAAGAACGGTCCCGGTCTCACTGGATTTGGTAGCCCAGCCTATCAGCTCAGCGGACCCGGCATTTATTATGAAAACACAAAGGTGTCGACGTACACCGCTCGGGGTGATGTTACGAGTCAGGTCACGTACAACCACCAGCTCAAAGCTGGCGCCCAGATTCGATCGCACAAGATTGAAGAGTTGAGGCGCTCGAGTCCGGTCGGTGTAGTTGAGGAGAATTATCAGGTCA
>JAHEZR010000203.1 GCA_023251005.1 Ignavibacteriota bacterium
GTATCCGTAAAGGTATTTCCAGACTCTAGCGGCCAATCCCTGATCGACAGATACTCAGGCATGATGCCCTGGATCTGGGATCTCCAATTGAGATTTCCTGCTACTATCTGTTCAGAAGAACGGACATACGGAGAGACATATTGAACTGCGGGGCACTGGTCTCGAATAGCAACTGCGTCATCCTCCGTGAGGCGAATTGAAGTCCCTGCTTCCCACCGAACCCCTCCCTGTGATGAGGCAAATGGGAATACGATCAGCATGTTCGTGCCGAGACTCGCGATCTGAGATTCCACGACATACCGTGCCCCTTGACCGATCGCAAGCATTGCTATGACGGCGGAAACACCGATGATAATGCCAAGCATCGTTAGGAATGATCGCAATTTGTTTCGTCCGAGTGAACGAGTAGCGACTTTTAGAATGTTAAGAAGGTTCATCTTTATCCTCCTCGGAGAGTCGCGAAACCAATTTCAAGACCTCAACTGCAGAGACTGGCAAGCCCATCGCTTGATCCTCTTGAACCTTTCCGTCCTTGAATGAAACGACTCGCTTTGTATACTGAGCGATGTCTCGTTCATGCGTAATCAGGACAATCGTGATGCCTTTCTCATTTAACTGCTGGAGAATATCCATGATTTCCACGCTCGTTCGACTGTCGAGATTTCCCGTGGGCTCATCCGCAAGTATAATGGAAGGCTCCGTGACAAGCGCGCGCGCGATTGCGACCCGCTGCTGTTGGCCGCCTGAGAGCTGATTCGGATAGTGATGCGCTCGCTCAACGAGTCCGACCGCACTCAGGGCTTCCATCGCTGCTTCGCGACGCGCCTTGTTCGAGAGGTCTCGGTAGAAGAGGGGGAGCTCAGCGTTTTCCAGGGCTGATGTACGAGAAAGAAGATTGAAGCCCTGGAAAACAAATCCTATCTTCTCGTTTCGGATTCTCGCCAGCTGGTCTTTCGTGAGTTGCACTACGTTTACACCTTCGAGGATATACTCACCGCTCGTCGGAACATCGAGACAGCCGATGATATTCATGAAAGTCGATTTACCCGATCCCGATGGTCCCATGACGGCAATGAATTCGCCACGCTTGATGTCAAGCGTGACACCTCGAAGAGCTGGGACTTCGAAATCTCCCATGTGATAAATCTTCCCGAGATGTCGAGCTGAGATCAGTACGCCGTCAGCGGATGAGAGGTTCGTCATATCATCGCCGCCCCCCGCCCGGCTGTTGCGGACCAAAGGGGTTGGTCTGAGGAGCTCTCGGCGCATCCGAAACTACTCCGACAATGACTTCATCCCCTTCTTTCAGAGGACTCTCGGCGATTTCGGACGTGGTTCCGTCGTTGAGCCCTAAGCGTAATGGAAGAGGCTTTAACTTCTTATTCTCATCAAAGATCCAAACCACGGACCGATTTCCCCACGTCCCACCGCGTCCACCGCCTCTTCCGTCACTTGATCCCCCCTCGAATCCTCTTCGTCCCCCGGCGCTTTGACCTTGCTGAGCCATCCATTGGGCACGGCGTTCCCCCCATCGTGCAGAATCCGGACCATGACCCCGAGTAGTGTCATTCGCCCGGGCCTGTCGAAGTGCTTCAAGATCTTTGGGACTTGGCTGAAATCGAAGTGCGAGGTTCGGTAGTTTCAGCACGTCTTCTCGATGATCAACTAGGACTGTTATCGTGGCTGTCATGCCAGGCATCAACTTCAGAACTGGGTTTGGAACCTCAACAATGACGGTATAATTTACGACATTTTGAATCACGTTCGGCTGAAGACGAACCTGAGCCACTTTACCTTTGAACTGTTGTTCGGGATATGCATCAACCGTGAATTTAACTTCCTGACCGAGACGGACCTTCCCAATGTCCGCCTCGTCAATGTTTGCCTGAACTTGCATCTTCGTCAGGTCGTTTGCAATCACGTACAACGTCGGCGCCTGAAGACTCGCCGCAACGGTTTGTCCTACATCGACATTCCGCGAAATGACGACACCGTCGATTGGAGCACGGATGGTTGCGTACCTGAGATTGATCTTTGCTCGATTGAGTGCAGCTTGAGCAGACTTTCGTTGTGCGACGGCAGACTCATAGTTTGTCGTGGCGGCGTCGAAATCTGACTGGGAGACGAGGTTCTTCTTAAAGAGATCCTCGGTCCGATTAAAGTCCCGACGCGTTTGATTCACCTGAGCGACCGCACGCTCAAGATTCGCCTCTGCATCCTCAACCTGAGTTTGGAGAAAGGTTGTGTCGATGACTGCAATGATTTGACCTTTCTTTACGACCGAATTGAAATCGGCAAGAAGCTTGGCAATCGTTCCGGACACCTGACTCCCTACCTGAACAGTGGTCACTGCGCTCAATGTCCCCGTAGCAGTAACGACAACAGATATGTCTCCACGCTCGAGTTTGACTGCTCGGTACTGCATTTCAGTGCTCTTACTGCTCGTCAAGAGAACCACCGCTACAACAATGAGGATCAGCACTCCTGTACCTAAAAAGATAGTTCTCTTCTTCTTCATCTACATTCTCCTGTTATGATGCTGCATGTCCGAGTTTAGCTTCTTTCATGCGATCTGATCTGCAAGACCATTCGATTCACTTTGAGACTGGCATAGGGAATTCCCAACTCCCTTCTGCTCTGACATTCGGATTGTCCGCTTGAACCACGACAAGCTTGAGCGATTTCGTAGAAGAGTTCACCACTCGTTGTCCACTGGGTCGGAAGAGTGGAAAGTAGAACTCCACTTCCCTCGAGAACTGGGTCCACCCTCGACCTTCGATACCAGATCTACTGGGTTCTTCTCCACCAGGGGGAAGCGAGGGGCGCAATCTCCCTTGAACCGGATGATCCACAATCCGAACAGGCTCGAACTGGTGTTTCTCCCCATCTTCGAGAAAGATAACCCAGCGATTGAGCTTTAAGTACTCTTCGGAAAGAGAAGTTT
>JAHEZR010000204.1 GCA_023251005.1 Ignavibacteriota bacterium
TGCCGCTAAAGAAAAATTCAATGGGAATTCCCTTCCTTGCAAAATTAAAGTGGTCGCTCCGTCTGTAGAATTGGTTCGGGTCATTCGGATCATCGTAGCGGTAATCGAGTTTCAGGTTCACCGTCTCTCGGTTCGCTTGCTCAAGGAGTGATCGCATCTCGGTACTTAATTTATCCGCTCCGATGACATAAACATAGTGTGTCGAGTCGGGTGAGTTTTCATAGTTGGGGTCTATTCGGCCGATCATATCGGTATTGAGATCCGCTACTGTATTCTTCAGCGGGACAATCGGGTTGTTCGTGTAGTAAATTGACCCGAGCAAGCCTTTTTCTTCTCCTGCAAAGGTCATGAAGAGAATACTCCGCTTCGGTTTCTGCGGCTGTTGGGAAAAAGTCTTTGCAATCTCCAGCACCGCAGTCGTGCCCGATCCGTCGTCGTCTGCGCCATGGTAAATTTGGCCGTCATTCCCGATGCCGAGGTGGTCGTAGTGGGCAGTGAAGAGGACAACCTCATTCTTCAAGTCAGGGTCGCTTCCCTCGACAAGCCCAACGACATTCTCTGTCTCTATTAATTCTTTCTTAACGTCAAGGTTTAGCGTTACTTCGGTTCCCTCAACGTCGAACGAGACCGGCTTCAACTCCTCATCAATTTTCGCGTGAAGTGCATCCACGGTCTTCCCGCTCGGCTGAAGAAGCTCGTTTGCTACCTCCTTTGTTATGGTGAACACGGGTAAGCCGGCACTGTCCGATGAGGCGGTGTCTGGCAAGGCCATGATACCTTTCTTAACGATGTCTGCAAAAAACCTTGCCTGCGTTGCAAGTGTGGGATGATCACCAACTTCCGTCATGTAAAGAATTCCGGCCGCGCCGCGTTCTCTCGCGATCTGCAGCTTCACCTGCTGTCCTCTTCTTCCGGAAAATCTCGTCGGCCGTGCACCGTTGAAAATGCTGTTTGAATCCTTCTCTTGCGGCTCGAACGCCATCATCAAAACGATTTTTCCTTTGACCTCGATATCTTCATAATCGTCGTAACTGAACTCTGAGTCTGGTGATGATATTCCGTAGCCCACGAAGGCAAGAGGCCCAGTAACGACTTGCGATTTTTGTCCGCGTGGGTTGGCGTAGAATTGAGTCAGCATCTCATCATAAGTTTTCTTTTCTCCGGATTTCCTCGTCGCCACAATCGATAGATTTTTCCCCGGGTGGGAAACCTCAACGTTAAACCGTTGGAAGTAGCTTCCATCTGTGCCCACGGGCTTCAAGCCCAACTGCTGAAAATATGTTGCGATGTAGAGAGCAGCAAGTTTTTGTCCACGCTGCGTCGTCTCACGGCCTTCGAGTTCAGATGAGGATAAGAATTGCAGATTCGCTCTTAAACTTTCTTCCCGTATGTTTTCGAGTCCAATGCTGGTGCCATTGGGGAGTTGTCCCCAAGACGGCAACGAGAATAGAAAAACGATCGCAATGACTACAGGATATCTATGCTGATTAATACTCTTCATGACGATCCGAAGATTGATGCGGCGTAGAGTTATTCGGTTAGAAATCTTATCAATAATTGTTTGGAAAATCAATAGACTGACCCTTGCCCAATTGGCAGAGGTGGTAACTTTTTCTGTCATTTGAGGCCTGTCCACGCCAAATTGACGCACAAAAGGTAACCTGCTCCTCAGCTCGGTTGAAAAAGTCGGCGAGAATGTCCACGAATTGAAGGGTTTCAATTCAGTGGCTCGTGGCATAGGAATTGAGTCCTTCTCCAACGGCGGATGGCCTTATCCGCTCCCTTGTTTCATCAAAGGGTATGACCAGGTAGAAATAGAAATCAATCTCGGAACTGAAAGGAGAGGGTCTCAATGGCTTCATCAAAAATAATTGGAATCGATCTCGGGACGACGAATTCAGTTGTGGCTGTCATGGAGGGAAACGAGCCGGTTGTCATCGCGAACTCGGAAGGCTCACGGACCACGCCGTCCGTCGTTGGATTCACGAAGAGCGGCGAGCGTCTCGTCGGACAGGCTGCGAAGCGACAAGCGATCACAAACTCGCAGAACACGGTCTTTTCAATCAAGCGGTTCATGGGCAGGTTCTATGATGAAGTCACCGAGGAGATGAAACTCATCCCTTACAAAGTGATTCATGGTGAGAACAACACTGCCCGAGTTCAGATCGACGATCGGGTGTACTCACCGCCTGAAATCAGTGCGATGATCTTGCAGAAGATGAAGCAGACTGCCGAAGATTATCTCGGTCAGAAGGTAACGGAGGCAGTGATTACTGTTCCAGCGTATTTCAATGATGCACAGCGTCAGGCGACGAAAGAGGCGGGCGAAATCGCCGGCTTGAACGTTCGCCGGATCATCAACGAGCCGACAGCGGCTGCGCTCGCGTACGGTCTGGATAAGAAGCACAAAGATTCGAAAGTTGCGATCTTCGACCTCGGAGGCGGAACCTACGACATTTCCGTCCTTGAGCTTGGTGAAGGTGTCTTCGAGGTTAAGGCAACGAATGGCGATACACATCTCGGTGGCGATAACTTCGACCAGCGTCTACTCGATTATGTTGCTGAGGAGTTTAAAAAGCAGGAAGGAATTGATTTGAGAAAAGACCCGATGGCGCTCCAGCGTCTGCGCGAAGCCGCCGAGAAGGCAAAGATGGAGCTCTCGCAGCTCATGCAGACTGACATCAATCTTCCATTCATCACTGCAACCGCGGAAGGTCCGAAGCATCTCAACATGACGATCACTCGCTCGAAGTATGAACAGCTCGTCGAGGACCTTATCCAACGTTGTGTTCCTCCTCTCGAGAAGGCTCTAGGCGACGCCAAGATGAATCCACGTGACATCGATGAAGTGATCCTCGTCGGTGGAATGACGCGAATGCCACGAGTGCAGCAGCTCGTGAAGGAGATCTTTGGCAAAGAAGGTCATAAAGGTGTGAATCCT
>JAHEZR010000205.1 GCA_023251005.1 Ignavibacteriota bacterium
CAGGCATGCGAAAGGTACACCATGTCGAGGCTAATGCCGTGGTATCCGACGGACGGTCCTTATCGGATTCACTTCGCGAAGAGTTGAAACGCCACGTTTGGCAGAGAAATTTCTATCAATGAAGAATAGCTTGGCCTAGGATGGAGCTTCTCATTCAACACGCGAAGCAGTTGGTTACAGTTTCCTCACACGGCAAACGTGTGAAGACTGGCCCAGAAATGCGGGAGCTGGCAGTGATCGATGACGGTTCGGTCTTTGTCAGAAACGGAGTAATTGAATGGGTGGGTCACGAGAGTGATCGCACGATCGATACTACGAAGGAGACAGAAGTAATTGATGCGTCCGATAAGATCGTCCTGCCCGGGTTTGTTGATTCCCATACCCATCTCGTCTTCACCGGGACCCGCGAGAACGAATTCGCCATGCGTGCCGAAGGAACGACCTATCAACAGATTGCAAAGGAGGGCGGCGGAATTCTGAGCACGGTAACTGCTGTTCGCAAAGCAACGAAAAAAGAACTGAAACGATTAGCTGAAAAAAGGCTAGACAAGATGATGCAGTGCGGCACAACGACTGTGGAGATTAAGAGCGGCTATGGTCTTGATATGGAGAATGAAATCAAGATGCTTGAGGTCATCAACGAGTTGGCAAAAGAGCATTTTATGACCGTCGTGCCGACGTTTCTCGGTGCGCACGCGATTCCTCCGGAGTATGATGGAAACAACGATCAATACATTCGTCTTCTCTGTGATAAGCTGATTCCTTATGCCGGCAGGAAGCGCCTGTCGAATTTCTGTGACGTCTTTTGTGAGACAGGTTATTTCGATCTGGATGAAAGCAAAAAGGTTTTGGAAGAAGGGAAAAAAGCTGGAATGCAGCCGAAGATCCACGCAGACCAATTGAGTCCCCTCGGCGGTGCAGAGTTGGCTGCGAAAGTTGGTGCAATTTCTGCCGACCATCTCGAGCACGTCACTGCGAGAGGAATCGAAGCACTCAGGCAAGCGGAAGTCATCGCAACGCTGTTGCCGGGCGTTTCGTTTTTCCTCGGTCATGATTATGCACCGGCAAGAAGGCTCATCGATGCGGGTGTGACTGTAGCGTTGGCTACCGACTTCAATCCGGGGTCGTGCATGAGCTTTTCCATGCCGTTGATGATGACGATTGCCTGTACGCAAATGAAGATGACGCCCGAAGAGGCGATCACTGCATGCACGTTGAACGGGGCGGCGGCGCTTGGGCTTTCATATAAAGTTGGAAGCATCGACGTGGGCAAAGATGCAGACATGGTCCTCTATGACATGCCAAACTATCGCTATCTCCCCTATCACTTTGGGACCAATCTCGTGGCAAAGGTAATCAAGCACGGGACAATTCTGGAATTTGCTTAGATGTGAAAGAGCTCGTGACCACTGAAAGACGGTTGAGAACAAAAATCCTCCCACAGAGTAATCGAAGAAGGCAACCCCCATTCACGGTCGTTGGCATCGATCTTGCAGGAAACCCCGAACGCAACACTGGCATGTGCACGTTGAAGGGGAAGGCAATCACTTCATGGGAGACCGTTCATAGCGATGAAGAGATAATCGCGCATGTCACCCGTGCGAAGCCGGATTTGGTTGCCATCGATGCGCCACTTAACCTGCCTCCCGGCCGAAAGCGAATCGAGGATAGAAATGGCGAGCATTTCCGACCCTGCGACCGAGAGCTTTTGGCGCGTGGGATCCGTTTTTTCCCAATCACACTTGGCCCCATGCGCTCTTTAACCGTTCGCGGCATTCGGTTGAAAAATAAACTCACACGAAAGAGTTATCACGTCATCGAAATGTATCCTGGTGCCGCGCAGGATGTCTGGAGAATCCCGCGAAAGCAGGATGGGCTGACAAGGCTTCGGAGAGGACTGGAGAAGCTCGGACTTCGCGGGTTGGACAAGAAGATGAACGGCGACGAACTCGACGCTGCGACTGGAGCTCTTGTCGGACAATTGTATTTGAAAGGCGAAGCGGAAGTGCTGGGAAACTTCAGAGAAGGAGCGATTATCTTACCGAAACACTGACGGAGTGATGAAGCAAATAGTTGAGTGCGTTCCAAACTTCAGCGAAGGACGGAACGCGCAGACAATCGAAGCGATCGCCGCAAGCATTCGTGCGGTGAAGGGCGTAAAGCTCCTCAGCGTGGAACCAGATCGAGACTACAACCGAAGTGTTGTCACATTCGTGGGGGAAACTGGCGCTGTGTTGGAAGCTGCGTACGAAGCAACGAGAACCGCAGTTACTCTCATCGACATGACGAAGCACAAAGGGGAACATCCGCGCATCGGCGCAGTTGACGTGATGCCCTTCGTGCCAGTCTCCGGTGTGACAATGGATGAATGCGTCCGTCTTGCACAGCAATACGGGAAACGAATCGGGGCGGAGTTTAGAATCCCGGTTTACCTCTATGAAGCCGCAGCAACGCGGCCTGAGAGAAATAATCTCGCCGAGATCCGGAAAGGTGAATATGAAGGGCTTCCTGATAAGCTTCACGATCCGAATTGGCGGCCTGACTACGGACCTGCAGAGTTTAATCCCAGATCGGGTGCAACGGCCGCGGGTGCTCGGAAGTTCTTGATCGCTTACAATGTCAATCTTAATACACCCGACCAGTCAGTCGCTCAAGAGATCGCTCTGCGCATTCGCGAGAGCGGCCGGCCGATGAAAGACGAATCGGGGAAAGTTAAGAGGAACGAGAAAGGCGATACAAAGAGAATCCCCGGGACGCTCAAAGCCGTGAAAGCGTTAGGGGTGTTCTTAGAACGAATGAACATTGCCCAGGTCTCTATCAATCTCGTCGATTACGAGATGACGCCGCCGCACGTCGCATTCGAGGAAGTGAAGAAACAGGCGAGGTCGCTGGGTTTTGATGCGGCGGGTAGCGAGATTGTCGGATTAACACCGCTCCAA
>JAHEZR010000206.1 GCA_023251005.1 Ignavibacteriota bacterium
TTTGGCCCTTTCTTTTTCCCCGATAATAAGCGAATCATATTTTCATCGAACATGAATGACCCGAAGGGCAGGAACTTTAATCTCTTTGTGATCAATGTCGATGGGACTGGACTGGAACAAGTAACCTTCAGAAGCGGATACAATTTCTTCCCGATGTTCAGTCGGGATGGAAAGAAGTTACTCTTCATCTCAAGCAGAGGGGCGAAGTCTCGATACGAATTCAACGTCTTCATTGCTGACTGGGTTGATTGATTCATGCTGCTTGAAGGAAAGGTCGCTCTCATCACCGGTGGTTCGAAAGGGTTGGGAAGAGCAATCTGTCTCGCGTACGCACGCGAAGGCGCTTCGGTGGTCACGTTCTCGCGAGATGCAGTCGCATTGAAAGAAGTCGATGAGGAGCTTTCGCAGATTGGCCGGCCACACCTCGTTCGTCCAGGAGACATCACTAAAAGTGAGGATATCAAAAAAGTAGTGGGCGAGAGTATCTCGACGTATGGTCGAATTGACATCCTTGTGAACAACGCCTCCCTCCTCGGTCCCCGCGTTGAGATTGTGAACTATCCCGAAGAAGACTGGCGCGCAGTTCTAAATACCAATCTCTACGGTGCCTTCCTACTCTCGAAAGAGGTTGCACAACCAATGATTGCTCAACGAAGCGGTTCCATCATCAACGTTTCATCATCAGTGGGTCGGCGTGGCCGAGCACGCTGGGGTGCGTATGCAGTCTCAAAATTTGGCATCGAGGGAATGACACAAGTCCTTGCCGATGAACTAAATCCGTACAACATTCGGGCGAACTCCGTGAATCCCGGTGCAATGGCAACGGTGATGCGACGAGCTGCTTATCCCGACGAAGATCAAACGAAGTTGAAGAAGCCAGAAGAACTTGTCGGCGTGTTCCTCTATCTTGCATCGGACGAGTCGATCGGGAAGACTGGAGGCCAATATGACGCACAGAGTTTTCGTAAGCCTGTGTAGAAGCTGTTTGATTGTCACACTTCTGATATGTAGCTCGTGTGCAACGAACAAAAATTATCCGACTGACTCGATGGTTCTTGAGGGCGTGATGGAGAAGGCAAACATCGAAGGCGGCTGTTGGATCTTCAAAGCGAAGGGTGGGAAGCCATACGAGCTTGTCGGAAACGAGGTGCAACGTCTTCGTAGAGAAGGACAGCGAGCCGAAATGGTGGTGAAGCCGAGAGATGATCTGGCCAGTATCTGTATGGTGGGAAGAATTGTGGAGGTGGTTGAGATCCTGAAGATCTATTAACGATTGAGGTGAGCGATGGTCAGAAAAGTCTCCTGTCTTGGTACCACGCCTTCAGAAAGCAAAAATGTTAAAGACAATGTGCCCAAAAACGTAAATGATCAGCACCGTTAGCGCCCACCCGACCATGTTGAGTAAGAAGCCCGCCCTCACCATATCCCGAATTTTGATGTATCCAGTACCGTAGACGAGCGCATTTGGCGGGGTAGCGACTGGCAGCATGAACGCCATCGAAGCCGCAACCGCCGCTGCAACTGAGAGCACTACTGGGTCATCTCCTGTGCCTCTGGCAATCGCCATGACCACAGGGACCATCATTGATGTCACTGCTGTATTCGAAGTCACTTCCGTCAGCATCGCCATGAGAAAAACCACGAGCACAACAAGAACGAGCGTGGAAGGAGTTCCAATCAGCCCGACAAAGCTTGTCGCTATCCAACTGGCTAGACCAGTTTTAAACATCGCATCGGAAAGAGCGATCCCACCGCCGAACAAAATCAGCGTACCCCAGTCAACGAATTTTGTATCCTTCCACTCGAGGGCGAATGTGCGGTTTTTCCAGTCAACCGGCATGACAAAGAGAAGTATTCCAGCGATTATCCCTATGGTGTATTCATCAACCCATCTCAACTGCCCTGCAATTCCTGATGGAAGAAGAGAATTCCAAAACGGATTGGAGACCCAAAGCACGACTGCGAGCAAAAAGACAGCGACTGTTGCCTTCTCCCCTGCACTCCATCCTCTCAACTCCTTAAGTTGATGGACGATATGATCTCTGCCGCCGGGAATGCTTCCAACCTCCGGAGGGAAGAATTTTATTAGCAGGTACCAGGCGCACGGCAGGACAATCAAGACGTATGGAATGCCGAACTTCATCCAGTCGAGAAATGAAATTTTGGGAAGCCCTGATTTTTCAAGAATCGAGACTGCGATCCCGTTTGGCGGCGTCCCAATGATTGTACCGATTCCCCCGATTGAGGCAGCGTATGCGATTCCGAGCATTAACGCTGTTCCGAATTTTGACTCGCCCACCTTCACTTCAGTGTGAGTTAAAATTCCGAGCGCAAGTGGAAGCATCATCGCTGTTGTTGCAGTGTTCGAAATCCACATCGAGATGAATGCCGTAACCGCCATAAGTCCGAGTATAACTCGCCGAGTGCTATTCGCCAGCTGTCCGCGTGAGAGGATCCAGAGTGTTAATCGTCTGTCGAGTCCCCATTTCTGCATCGCCGCTGCAATGAGGAAGCCACCGAGAAAAAGAAAAATCACAGGATGGGCGTAGTTGGCGAAGACGCGCTGTGGGGTAAACTCGAATGGGCTGCTGCCTGAAAAGCCGGTTACGTGTAGAATCGGGAGAATGATGCCAGGTAAAAGTGCGGTAGCTGGAATTGGGATCGCTTCAGTTATCCACCAGATGACCATCAACAAAGCGAGCGCGAGAGCCGACCTCGTCCCCCGTGCTAACTCCACAACTTGACTGGTGAGTTCGGTGCTCTGTGTCGTACTCTGTGCTGCTCTCAAGAACGCCTCAGGTATCGGCATCAAAAGAAGGAAGATGAATGTGAGAAGGCCGAGAAAAAATCCAACTCGTTGCCGGATTCGCTCGAACTTCTCTTCGGATTCAGGGTGAGGGGACATTTAGATAAGGCTGATAGAGTTGTAGGCTACT
>JAHEZR010000207.1 GCA_023251005.1 Ignavibacteriota bacterium
GAAGAAAGCATGGGAAGTATGAAGCCATCCTCGAAGAAGTAAGGAAAGACGATCTCGATGGCTACAACGAAGAAAACGTTGCAGAGTTGACAAGGCGTCACGTTGCCCTACTTGAGAAATATGTCCGCATGTATCCGGACCAGTGGTTGTGGATGCATCGGAGGTGGAAGCACGCCCCGAACACTTCGATTTCGAGTGAGAACAAGCCGACGATGAAGTTCGAGATGGTCGGCGACGTTGCGAAATAAACGCTTATGACCGACCTGAACATCTTGGTGCGATCTCCAAACTGGATTGGCGATCAGATTCTATCTTATCTTTTCTTTTATTATCTGCGCAAAGGTTTCCCGAAAGCTCACATCGCCGCTGTCTGCATTCCATGGGTTCAGGATCTTCAATTTCAAAACCTTGTCGATGAGGTACACGTCTTGCCGCGCGCACAGGAAGCCAGCCTTCTCGATCGATTAAGAGTTCTCGAGACCTCCGCAGCTGGAATAAGGAAGTCGCGGGAATGGGACCTGGGCTTCTCGCTTCCAAATTCTATTTCGTCGGCGTGTTTACTGTATCGATCTGGTGTGAGGACTCGCATAGGCTACAGTGGCGATGGGCGGGGCTGGCTATTGAATTCGCGAGTGAAATTAACTCCGAGCTCAACTAAACATCGCACACAAGACTACGTGAATCTTCTCCCACGTGAAGTTCAACCCACATGGGGAGGAGAAGGTTTTTTAGTCGCGGCTAATCAAGAACTCCAATATTTCAACCCGGCTACAGCGTGGCCTAATTCGAAACCGCTTACTCCTCCGACGGAACCATATTGGGTGATTGCTCCTGGTTCAGCCGCTGAATCCCGAAGGTGGCCTGTCGAGAACTTCGTGGCACTTGCTCGCAACATAGCTGAAGCAACTGGCTGGATTGGCATCGTTGTCGGAGGAAAGGAAGAGGCGCAGACAGCTACTCAACTTTGCGAGGACCGGATTCTCAATCTTGAAGACTGGACTTCGCGAGGAACGGTGAGTTCGCTCGCACAATTGTTCCGCGACGCCAGACTCACCGTTTCGAATGATTCAGGACTTGCACATGTAGCCGCGCTCTGTGGTTCAACCGTTTATGTCGTGTGGGGTGGTGGAAATCCGGAACGTACGCGGCCGCTGGGTCCCGGCAGGGTTCAAATTATTCACAATCCGGTTGATTGTTGGCCTTGCGAACGCAATATTTGCCGACAGCCACCTGCAATGCACCTGAAGTGTCTGAAGGGGATTTTCGCAGACCGAGTTTGGAATCAAATGCACCTGCAGGAAGCTCAGAAGGCTTAGGGAGATCATGGCGAAAGTCCTCCAGATTGATCCTGCAAACCCAGAGGAGGATGCTCTCTCCACGGTTGCGCATGAAATCATTCACGGTCGGTTGATCATTTGTCCGACGGACACTCTTTACGGGATTGGCGCGGATGCTTGCAATCCGGACGCAGTTGAACGCGTATTTGACGTGAAGAAACGTGATCGGGGGAAGCCCCTCTTGATACTCGTGAATTCAGTGGAGATGGCGATTGCGCTCGTCCAGGAAGTTTCAGAACCTGCAAGGGCGCTCATTGAAAAATTCTGGCCGGGGCCGCTAACGTTGGTCTTTAGAGCTGCTTCTTGCCTAACTTCTAAGTTAACGGGTGGTACCGGAACGATCGGAATACGATATCCGCAGCATGCATTCTGTCTCAAGGTTCTCGAGAGATGTCATCGGCCGATGACTTCGACGAGCGCGAATATTTCTGGTCATGAACGACCCAGTTCAATCAAAGAGATCGTGAGGACTTTTGAATCGGCCGTTGATCTTATTGTTGATGCAGGTGATTCCTCGTCGACTCAACCATCAACCGTTGTCGATGTGACAGCAAGAGTTCCTCGGGTCGTTCGCGAGGGTGCTGTAAAGTACGAACTCCTCCGTCCGTATATCACAAGAGAAGGGGAATAATGAAAAAGACTGCTCTCTTACTTCTTTTTTTCTTCATCGCTTGTTCCCAATTTTCCGTTGCCCAGCGAGAGGCAGACCTTAGGCAGCTTGAGCTTGATCTCGCGAATTCATCGGTGCTGATGGCTCTGTCCGCTCACCCGGACGATGAAGATGGTGCAACCCTCGCGTATTATCGGATGAAATACGGCGTAAAGACTTACTCGGTGTTCTTCACACGTGGGGAGGGGGGACAGAATGAAATCGGTCCCGAGCTCTACAAGGATCTTGGTGTGATCCGTACTCGAGAGACAGAAGAAGCTGCCCGCATGCTTGAGAGCGAAGTATACTTCCTCAATTTTATTGACTTCGGATTCTCGAAGACCGCAACAGAGACTTTTCAGAAGTGGGGCGGTCGTAGTGCAGTCCTCGAGCGCCTTGTCTACATCATTCGGAAACTGAAGCCGGATGTCATCATCATGAATCATAATCCAATCCAGGGGCATGGCAACCATCAGGTGGTTGCAATCGCAGCGATTGAGGCATTCGATGCTGCAGCAGATCCAAGTTTCGCTCCCGAGCAGCTTCGGGAGGAAGGTCTTGATTTGTGGCAGCCAAAAAAAATGTTCTGGCGTGCCCAGAGATTCACCGGAGAATTAAGTGTACCTGGAAGAAGCGAACTCGTTGACGTTGTCAACTCAGTCGGGATGGTAGATCCCCTCCGGCACAAATCTTATCAGGAGATTGCACTGACGGCGCTCTCTATGCACAAGTCGCAAGGGATGGATAAGTTTGCCCTCATGCGACAACTCAATCCGGCTGCGAAGAGTCTTTATAGACTTATCCGGTCTAACAGCAGATATGAGAACGACTCCACGAATTTTTTCGGTGGAATACAGCCGCTGGGCGAAGATCCTCCTCTTGTTAAAATTGGCGAGAAGCTGCTCGGACTTGTTTTGCCAAGCGAGCTTGCGAGCAAGAATGGGAACGA
>JAHEZR010000039.1 GCA_023251005.1 Ignavibacteriota bacterium
AGTAACCTTCGACGATCGCCCTGAGACCGCATCTGAGCTTTGTGCATACCTCGTCGAGAAGTTTCCAAGTGTGACGACTTTTGTGAATACAATCAACCCTCGGCGCGCACAAATTGCTGCAGGTGAGTTCGAGCGCGTTTACTACGGTGCCGGGACAATCATGGAGAAGATTGGAAGGTATCAATTCCGGATTTCTGCCAGTTCGTTCTTTCAAACAAACACCAAACAAGCGGAAAAACTTTTTGATCTTGTGAAAAGTCTTGCCGAGTTCAAGCCGACCGATGTTGTCTACGATCTCTATTCAGGGACTGGAGCGCTTTCAATTTACATGTCTGACACCGTGCGAAATGTTGTCGGTATCGAATTAGTCTCGAGCTCAGTCACTGATGCACAACACAATGCATCGCTGAATGGTGTTACGAATTCCATCTTCCTCCAAGGTGATCTCAGACAACGATTGACTCGTGACACCCGATGGATAGATGAACACGGAAGCCCCGACGTCATTCTCATCGACCCTCCGCGAAGTGGAATGCACCCGAAGGTGATTCAGAGAATCGCACGCCTTTTTCCTCCCCTCATTGTTTATGTCAGCTGCAATCCAGCAACTCAGGCAAGAGACGTCCGCTCTCTTGTCGATGCTGGATATGCGCTTGAGCACCTTCAGCCTGTGGATCTTTTTCCGCACACGTTCCATGTCGAAAGTGTTGCAAAGCTTGTTCGGAAATCATAAAAGCCCAAGCCTTTTCGCTCTCGTGTTAGAATTTCGATCCCCCCTTGCGATTTAATTCATAAAACGGTACCATTGGACAAATATTTGTTAATAACCAAAAGACTGCCGGCTTGCAACGTAGATCGACAATAAGACTTCGATCTGTTGCTTTTCTTTTTTTCCTCAGCTTCTCTATTGAGGCATTAGCTGGGGCTTCAGACAAAAAGATCGCTGCTGTCCGAACCCCCACACCACCGAAGATCGATGGGTTATTGACTGAGCAGGTCTGGTCATTAGCCACACCGAGCTCTTCTTTTACGCAATTTGATCCTCTCGAGGGAGTAGCACCTTCCGAATCAACCTCCGTGCGCATCCTCTATGACGACAACGCCCTCTACGTCGGCATCCTGATGTACGATTCCCGACCGAGGAGCATCGTGAGGCAGCTCACCCGTCGGGATCGATCGAGTGAAGCCGACCGCATCAGCGTCACGATCGACAGCTACCACGACCACTTAACTGCTTTCAGCTTTTCGGTAAACGTCTCCGGTGTGCAGACCGACGGGATCTTCTCCAGCGATGGAGTGATCTACGATACAAACTGGGATGCGGTTTGGGAATCCGCGACGCGGGTCCTGGGCGCGGGATGGTCTGCTGAATTCAGGATTCCTTTCAGTGCTCTGCGCTTCCCTCCGAGGAAGAAGTATCAGTGGGGAATTAATTTTCGCCGGTATATCAGCAGGAAGAGGGAAACGGACGAATGGGTGATGATTCCGCATCGAGAGACCGGGACCATCTCGAAGATGGGTCACGTCGTTGGCATAGAGAACATCGATCCGCCCGTTTATGCAGAACTTCTTCCTTACGTGCTCTCTCGCCAACTCTATCAGCCAACGGCTGTGTCGGAGGATGAAAAAAAGAAACTCGAAGCTCGCCTTGGGCTCGATTTGCGTTACGGCATCACAAGCACAGCAACGCTGAACGCAACGATTAACCCGGATTTTGGACAGGTGGAAGCAGATCAGGCTGTCCTGAACCTCACAACGTTCGAGACGTTTTATCCAGAGAAGCGTCCGTTCTTTCTGGAAGGGGCACAGATCTTTGACTTTGGGACGGCCTATGATGGTCTGGGGATGAAATTGTTTTATTCAAGACGGATCGGACTTCAGCCAAACTACCAGCCGCCGGCAGGTGAAAAGTTGCTCACTCTTCCAAAAAAGACTACAATCTTAGGCGCTGGTAAGCTCACTGCGCATGACACTTCCGGTCTTACCATTGGGGTCCTTGCAGCTGTCACGGATGAAGAACGCGCAACAGTTGCAACGCCTTCCGGACTGATTACCAGACCTGTCGCAGCTCCCCTTTCGAATTTTTCAGTCGTTCGAATCAAGAAAGATTTCTTGGAGAACTCTGTGATCGGCGGCATGCTTACCTCGGTGAATCGGCGGGACCGCCTTCCCGCACAGACGGGCGGAGTTGATTGGAGCCTGAGATTTGCCAAAAGTACGTTTGCTGCCGATGGGTATATGACATTTTCACATACAAGCCTCAACTTACTTGATCGAGTGATTGGAACCGCGGGGCGGCTCTATGTTGGAAAAATTGCCGGTGAGCACTGGGTCTATGCAACCACATACGACTTCACATCGCGAAATTACAATATCAACGATCTCGGTTTCCTTCTCCGCCCCAGCGACCACGGGGGTTATTCGCAGGTTCAGTATCAAGAGCTATTTGCACCGGGCATCCTCCGACGTTATTATGTCAGAGTTGCGGGTGACTATCGATGGAACTTTGACGACGTCATCATTGCAAAGAGCTTGGAGATCAATCCCACCTTCGAATTGAAGAACTTCTGGACCGTCAACACATCTTTTCAGCGGAATTTTAGTGTCTTCGATGACCGTGAGACACGTGGACGCGGGCTCTACAAACGTCCATCTGAAGTGCAGTTAAAACTCGGTATGAACACAGATCCACGACCAAAGGCAGTGGGGAAATACTCGGCGATGTTCCTCTCCTCAGAAAAAGGAGCAAAGACTTTTCTTGCTCAGGCAGATATTACGTTTCGTCCTGTGCCGTGGAGTGAGTTGTCGGGAGTCTTCCTTTTCGGCTCCACAACCGACGAGGAAGCATGGGTGAATCCATACGGCAATATCCTTCCCACTACGACTGTGTTTGGAAACCGGGAGACAAAACAATACAGTGCAACGGTCGGCGGAACAATCACCTTTACGAGGAATTTGACTCTACAGATTTTCGGTCAGCTCTTCTTAGCCAAGGGGCACTATGATTCTTTCCGGCGCATGACATCTCCATCCGCATTTGAGGATTTTGATGCAGAATTCCGTTCAACACTTGCTGCACAGAACCTTACACCTGATTTTAATCAACAGGTTTTCAACGCCAACGTTGTCCTCCGATGGGAATATCTCCCGGGCAGCACGATCTATCTTGTCTGGACACAAGCGCGAAATGGCTTCGACGAACACTTTTCCAGTTCTTTCGGAGATAACGTCACGAATTCTTTCAGGCTGCCCGCCGACAATGTGTTTCTCCTCAAGATAAACTATTGGTGGAGTTTATAGCCACTCACGCTATCCTTCAAAACTCTTTTGAATTTTCACGCCGAAGTTTTTATCTTTACTGCATTCCCATAGAATTGCAAGTGGCAACCCACACTTCAAAAAAACCAACTGGACATTTCTGTACCATCTTAGCTGCCGCAGCTGTTATTGCAACGGTGACCCTCCTCGTTCATGCTGAACTTCAAGCGGGAGACAATCCAAAACGAGTCCAAGCAAGAAGAATAACTCAGCCTCCGCACATCGATGGTTTCCTAAAGGAAGAAGTATGGTCCCTCGCCGATTCGATCAGTGATTTCCTTCAGCGAAATCCTGAAGAGGGGGCTCCTCCGTCCGAAAAGACAACCATCCGTGTTCTCTATGACGATGATGCGGTTTACTTCGGATGCATGATGTATGATTCGGAACCCGAGAAGATTGTTCACCGCCTAGCTCGCCGAGATGACGAAGTGGAGTCCGACTACATTTCCATCCGCATCGACAGTTTTCACGATCACCAAACGGGATTTGAATTCACGATTAATGCTTCCGGAACAAAGGTTGACATCCTCCAGTATAATGATGCAAACAATGAGGACGAATCGTGGGATGTGGTGTGGGATGTTTCAACACAGCTTCTCAGCAACGGCTGGTCTGCGGAGGTTAGAATCCCATTCCATGCGCTGCGTTTTTCAGCAGGAGGACAACAGACTTGGGGAATCAACTTTCTTCGCACAATCAGCAGAAAAAAAGAAACAGATTATTGGGCACTCGTAGGAAAAAATGAGAGTGGATTCATTTCTCGATTTGGCCATCTTGTTGGGATTGAGATCACCGAGCCACCGCGACGGCTCGAATTCCTCCCCTACGGTGTTGGGAATGCTGAATACCAGCAGATATCACCTGCCCATCCCCCCGGAAGTGATTATAAGGGGAATGCAGGCTTTGATCTGAAATACGGGATTACGAGTAATCTCACGCTCGATCTCACTGTCAATCCGGATTTCGGTCAGGTGGAGGCCGATCCCTCAGTTCTCAACCTCACGACCTTCGAAACCTTTTACCCGGAGAAGCGTCCGTTTTTCATTGAGGGAGCACAGATTCTCCGGTTCACGACTTTCGGTGGAGCACTCGGACCGGGACTTTTCTACTCCCGAAGAATCGGAAGAGCTTTAAGGGGAGAAGCTAGCGCCCCATCGGGCGGATATGTGCTGAACGAACCCAATTCCGCGACAATCCTTGGAGCTGCAAAGCTCTCAGGAAAGACTCCTAGCGGACTGGCGATCGGTATGCTTCAGGCTCTGACTCAGCGTGAAACTGCCATACTGGTTGACTCACTCGGAAATCGAACATCCCAAGGCGTCGAACCTTTTGCTCACTACAGCGTCCTGCGACTCAGGCAAGACACCTGGGAGAACTCCAATGTTGGCGGCATCTTCACCTCTGCTGTGAAAGAGAATCGGAGGCCAGCATTCGTCTTGGGATTCGATTGGGATCTAAAGTTTCAGCAGAACACGTACGTCCTGGATGGGTTCGTCGCAGCATCCCATACGACGAATAGACTCGACGAGCGAATTACCGGATCTGCGGGAAAATTTGAATTACAAAAAGTCGCGGGCAAACATTGGCTTTGGAATACATCGGTAGACTATACAACAAAAAAATATAACGCAAATGACGTCGGATTCTTTGTCAGCCCAAATGACTTCGGCAGTGTGGGGGAACTACGATACAGGGAAGAAACTCCTGGGGAAATCTTTCGACGGTATATTTTCGGTCTTGGCTACCATGTACGAATGAATTTCGACGGAGCCAACATCTTCCGTGCGATCAACTGGTTTGGTCGACTACAGTTCCTGAATTACTGGCAAGTGGTTCACCAAGGAAACTACGACACGGGATTGTACGACCAATTCGAGAGCCGAGGCCACGGACTATATCGAAGACCGAAACCCTACCAATTAACTTTTGGGATTGAATCTGATCCGCGATTGCCGGTTACAGGAGAATTCAATCTCGGATACAGTGGAGATGAAACGGGAAGTCATGGGTTCAGCGCACAATTAAAAACAGTGATCCGCCCTCTTACTTGGATTGACATCAGCTTCTCTCTGAACATTAACCCGATACGTAACAGGGAAGCGTGGTTTACAAATGTAGTGGATCAAACGGATACCTCCCGCACGATAGCACTTTTCGGCGACCGGGATACGGATAAGCTCGACTTCACGCTTCGGAGTTCAATCACATTTGCCCGAGACCTTACGCTCCAAATCTACGCGCAGGTTTTTCTTGCTAAGGGTCACTATGAGAATGTCCGCCAGCTGATTGGTCCGAACGAGTTCAGTCCATTCGCCTACGCGAGCAATCCGGATTTCAACAGAAAGTCCTTCAACACGAATGTTGTGCTACGGTGGGAATACCTTCCGGGGAGCACACTCTATCTTGTCTGGTCTCAGGCACGCCAGGGTTTAGGAGATGACTACTTCACCTCATTGAGCAGCAATTTTCGCGACACATTTAAGGCGCCCTCTGATAACGTCCTCCTCCTCAAGCTGAGTTACTGGTGGAGTCTGTAAAAGAAGGAAGAGACTCATTGCGGGTTGCGTTAGTCCACGACTGGTTAACCGGGATGCGGGGCGGAGAAAAGTGTCTCGAGGTTCTCTGCGAGCTCTACCCAGATGCCGAAATCTTCACCCTCCTCCATCACAAAGGGACTGTCTCCCCAACCATTGAGCGTCTGACAATCCACACTTCCTTTATTCAGGCACTACCTTTTTCCAAAAAGAGATATCGAAATTACCTGCCTCTTTTCCCAAGCGCAATTGACAAATTCGATCTCACACCATACGACCTGATTATTTCGACAAGTCATTGTGTCGCAAAGGGGGCGATTCCGCGGAAGGATGCACTCCATGTCTGTTACTGCCACACTCCTATGCGTTACGTTTGGGAAATGTATAATGAGTACTTCGGGAAAGATCGCGCTGGATCTTTCACTCGGATCATCATGCCGGCGATCGCTCGTTATCTTCGGTCCTGGGACGTGAGAACCTCAAGTCGTGTCCACCATTTTATCGCGAACTCGGAAAATGTTCGTAAGCGAATTCAACGCCACTACCATCGCGATGCTGAGGTGATCTATCCGCCGGTTGATGTATCCCAATTTCAGCTTTCAGATCGCGATGATGGCTACTTTCTCATCGTGTCGGCTTTTGCACCGTACAAGCGGATCGATTTAGCAATTGAAGCTTTCAATAAGCTTCGTGAGCGTCTTGTAATTGTAGGAGGTGGACCGGAGGAGCGAAGACTCCGAACTCTGGCGAAATCGAACATCGAATTCGTCGGGTGGGCTGCCACCGAACAACTTATCGAATATTATCGCGGCTGTAGGGCTCTTGTCTTTCCTGGCGAGGAAGATTTCGGAATTGTCCCGCTCGAAGCGATGGCAAGCGGAAAACCCGTCGTCGCTTACGGGAAAGGCGGGGTGTTGGAAACGGTTGTTGAGCGAGGAGAAAACCCGACCGGCCTATTTTTCCACGAACAAACTTCCAAGAGCCTACTTGAAGCCATCCAAAAATTTCGGACGATGACGTTTGATTCACATGAAATCAGAAACCATGCAGCGCGGTTTGATCGCTCGATCTACAAATCGAAAATGAAAAGTTTTCTGGATAAGAAAATCTCTGAACATTTCCCTGCGACCCACAGAACTGAGTGAATTACCCGTTGACTTTCAACTGAAATTTGGCTATCTTTTTGCGGCATTCCTTCGATATTGGCTGGTAGCGCAACATGTCGACAGAGCGGGTACGTCACAAGAAAAGTCACTGGAAGTACCACATCGTTCTTTTGCCCCACGAAGATGCGGGGAAGTCGTGGACTTTTCGGATGGGAATCCCCTGGTTGGCCGTCTCCCTCACACTCTACACCGCACTCATTGGAACAGTCACGGTTCTCCTCTTGAAGTGGACGCCCCTCGGCGTCTGGATCCCTGTGAAAAACCCTGAGCTCGAACGTAGATATGGAAAACAAATAACTACACTGCAGAATCAACTTAGCCGAATTGCTGCCGATGTTGCAGTACTCCAGCGTTACAATGCCAAACTTCGACAAGCTTTAGGCTCTGAGCTTAGCGGAAGTGAGACAAGTACGGCAACACAGAATCGCGCCAATCCTGAAGGAGAAATAAACCAGACTCCGGTGACAACGAAAAGAAACGCTGACGAGCTTGAGGACCGATCGGATGAAACACTGAGTCGGGCATCCTTCTCCCCAGCTATTGCGCAGCCTCCTCTCGCACTTCCTGTCTCGAACATGGATTCCTTTCGAAAAAAACTCCCATTCCGGTTGCCGACAAGCGGGTACATAACGCGAGGCTTCGAGCCCAATCGTGGCCACCTTGGCATCGACGTCGCAGGACGGCAAGGATCACCGATCATTGCTGCGGCGGATGGCTACATTTTATTTGCAGGATGGACTTACGATGCCGGGTACATGACGATTATTGCACATGGAGATGGATATGTCACGTACTACAAGCACAATCAAACTCTCCTGAAAACGACGAACACGTTTGTGAAACATGGGGAACCTATTGCCCTTCTTGGGAATACC
>JAHEZR010000208.1 GCA_023251005.1 Ignavibacteriota bacterium
CGGTCGTATTGTTTAAGTTGGATGTACATGCGGTGCAATCCATCGAAGAAGACTAAGTTGGCTGGGTCACGAGAATAGAGTTCTTCGTAAAGTCGCGCAGCTTTCTCATGGTCGCCGGAACGCTCGAGACTTTGCGCCAAGCGAAGCCTGTTGCTCTCCTCGGGAAGTTGCTGCCCCTCAATGCCTGCGACAACTAAAAGCGAGAGTGAAAAAAGGAACAACGTATGTTGACTAATACTTCGTCTCATTTCCAGTGAAAGAATGTTTCTTGCACTACAGTTATTAACAAAATCAATATACCAAAAAAATCCCCGTTTTCAAATTCGACCTGAGTTTTTCATCTCGCCGAGCGCTTCCTTGACTTCCTCACGATATTTCTGTACCTTTTTGATGAATTGTTTCGTCATCATCAATGAAAAACATCGCGATACTCGGTTCGACTGGATCCATCGGGAAAAATTGTCTCGAGGTGATCGCGAATTTTCCTGATGAGTTCCGAGTGACCTACCTTACGACGAATAGAAACATCGAGCTCCTCGGTGAACAGGTGAAGCAATTCCAGCCATGCGGGGTTGGTGTCCTCGACGAGAATGCGGCTGAAAAGTTCAGGACGATGATGAATGGATCCGTCGCCGTGCTTGCTGGCGAGAACGGTTTTCTCGACATTGTGAGTCGTGACGATGTCGACGTTGTTGTCAGCTCTCTCGTTGGCTTTGCAGGTCTGAAGCCAACAATCCGAGCAATCGAGAAGGGAAAATGCATTGCTCTCGCCAACAAGGAAACATTGGTCGCCGCCGGCGAACTCATCATGAATTTGGTGAAGGAGCGCAATGTTGCACTCATCCCGATCGATAGCGAGCATAGTGCCATCTTGCAATGCCTCGTGGGAGAAAAAAGGGGAAACATAGCGAAGCTCATCCTCACAGCCTCTGGGGGTCCGTTTCTTAACACTGAGAAAGGTGCCCTGGAAACCGTCACTGTCGGAGATGCTCTGAAACATCCGAACTGGAAGATGGGAAACAAGATCACGATCGACTCGGCGACGCTGATGAACAAGGGCCTTGAGGTAATCGAAGCTCACTGGCTCTTTGGCCTGCCACCGGAGAAAATCGAGGTGGTCATTCATCCACAGTCGGTCATCCACTCTTTCGTCGAGTTTGTTGACGGCTCCGTGAAGGCACAACTCGGCGTGCCAGATATGAAAATTCCGATCCAGTATGCACTGACCTACCCGGATCGTGTTCCTTCCAGCTACCAACGGCTGGAGTTTTCAAAACTTTGTGACATGACTTTTTTCAAACCCGACCGCACAAAATTTGAATGTCTCGGGCTGGCATACGAAGCCCTCGAAACAGGCGGCACAGCGACGGCCGTTCTAAACGCTGCGAACGAGATAGCAGTTGAGTCCTTCCTGAGAAACAAAATCAGATTCAGCCACATCCCGAAGCTCATCGAGAAGGCGCTCTCTCTTCATCGTGTCATCCCCCGACCAAGCCTCGACGAGATTGTTGGTGTCGACAGCGAAACGCGAGCGCTTGTTGCCTCGTGGTGCTGAACGCCTCTGAAAGGAAAGCTGATACCCCGCATGGCATTCCTCTATAATATTCTTTACTTCCTGATCGCGATCGGAATTCTCGTTTTCATCCACGAGCTGGGGCATTTCCTCGCTGCGAAGTTTTCCGGGATGCGAGTTGAGCGATTTTCCATCGGCTTCCCTCCTCGTGCATTCGGCAAGAAAATTGGTGATACAGATTACTGCATTTCCTGGATTCCAATAGGCGGGTATGTGAAAATTGCCGGCATGATTGATGAGAGTTTCGACACGGAGTTTCTCGATAAAGAACCTCAGCCGTGGGAGTTCCGTGCAAAGCCCTACCGCCACCGCATCTTCGTCATTACGGCAGGCGTGTTGATGAATGTGCTCCTCGCCGCAGTGATTTTCTGGGGAACCAATTTTGTCCGCGGAAAAGTTGTGTGGCAAACGACGGAGGTTGGCAGTGTTGTTCAGAAGAGCGCAGCCGACGAGGCAGGATTCAAACCCGGTGACAAGATCGTTGCGGTGAATGGGCAGAAGCTCTCATACTGGAGAGATCTTTATGGCCTCATCTACATCGAGAACGTTGGACAGGATATCGTCTTTGAGATCGAGCGCGACAACCGCCCTGTATCGATCACTCTACAGAGAAAATCGATCCCGGAGACCCCCGAGGATGACTTTGGTTTGATTGCTAGGTACACTGCCGCGATGATCACCGGCGTCGAACCGGGTCACCCGGCCGCCAAGCTCGGGCTACAAGCAAGAGACATCATCGTCGCTCTCAATGGCATTCCTGTCTCTAACTCGCATCAAGTGGTGAGCATCATCCGCAGTAACCCAGGGAAGGAAGTCTCAATCCAATGGAAGCGTGCCGACCAAGCCTTTAAAGGGATTGTGATTCCGGATCCCGATGGACGGATTGGTATACAGATCGGTGGCGTTTATCTCGGGCCAACGGTCCACACGCGTTACAACTTCTTTGGTGCGCTACCCGAAGGTCTCAATGATGTTAAAACCACGACTGTTGTCATCGTGAAGTCGGTGTGGCAGATCATTACAGGTAAACTTTCTCTGCCAAAGTCTGTTGCGGGCCCAATTCGTATCGCTCAGATGGCAACTAGTTCGGCGGAGGGCGGTGTGGTCAATTTCGTTAATTTTGTCGCTCTCCTCAGCATGAGTCTTGCAATCATCAACATCTTGCCTTTTCCTGCCCTCGACGGTGGACACCTTGTGTTTCTCCTCATTGAGGCTGTCTTCCGAAGAGAAATACCTCACCGAGTAAAGATTACCCTCCAGCAAGTTGGCTTCATCCTTCTCCTTGCTTTCATGGCCTTCGTGATCTACAACGATATCATGAATTTCTAACGCTTAAGCAG
>JAHEZR010000209.1 GCA_023251005.1 Ignavibacteriota bacterium
AATCAATCTCAGGTTGATGTCCTCGCCACTGCAGTGAGCCTTCGCCGGCAAGAAGTTCCTTACATTCTCAAGAGCAAGAACTTCATCTATATCGCAGACTCTCCGTTCTCGAGCGCAACGGAGTCCGATCGGTACATTTTTTTCGCTGACCTTCTTCATGACATTCTTGGTGAGGATCATGCGCCAAGCCACACGGCAGTCATTCGCATTGAAGATGTCAGCCCGCTCGAGGATCCGGCCGAGCTTAGAGACGTTGCCGATGTACTGGTGGGATTAAAGATTCCGTTCTTAGTCGGCATTATTCCATTTTACATTGATCCCGAAGCGGGGATCCACGTAAGCATGTCGGAGAAACCAGATTTTGTCGATGCCATCCACTACATGGTTGAACATGGCGCGACTGTGGTGATGCACGGCGTGACGCATCAGTACAAAGGGCAGACGGCTACTGACTTTGAGTTTTGGGACGAAGGTGCGAACAAACCGATCAGCAACGATACAAGAGAGAATGCCGAGAGGAAAATCGCTGCTGGCATTGAGGAGTGCGTGAAGAACGGAATTTATCCTCTTATCTGGGAGACTCCGCATTACGCCGCTTCGACTCTTGATTACTCTGTAATCAGCAGCATCTTCTCCTCCGCGATTGAGCAGCGGCTGACGATCGAGCGGCTGGACTACAGTCAATATTTTCCATACATCATTCAGCGAGACCTGTATGGACAGAAAATTTATCCGGAAAATCTCGGGTATGTCCCGAAAGAAGACAATCTTGAATTGGAACGGGCGTGGGTTGAGAAACTTGTGAAAGCCGCTGAACTCAACCTCATTGTCAGGGACGGTTTTGCGAGCGCTTTCTTCCACCCATTCCTTCCCCTTGATCTTTTGAAAGAGCTGGTTACTTCGATTCAGGATTTAGGTTATACTTTTGCTGATCTCCGGCGAGACAAACACATCGTGCACCCGAAGAACAAGGTCATCATGACAGGAGAGTCGGACATATCCCTATCGATCGACGATCAATACTTGCGAGAGATTTATATCGACGAGCGCGGTCTCGTGGCAAGACGCGAGATTTCATCGGAACGGATGAAGGGAAGGATGCAAAAGCACATAGCCGTTGAGCCAGGTTGGATTTACGTCGCCGAGCCGACGGAGTTCAAGGAGTACCAACTCAGCGTATGGGATAAGATTGGGGCGGAGGCGACTGGTCTCTTTCGGAGCGTCTTCCCCGAAAAAGCGGAATGGGCAGAATTGCGTCCTGCAATCCTTTGGGATCCAAAAGCTCGAGGTGGACCCTGGAATGATCAAGCGAGCTTCGCAGCAGCTTTTGCGTCAGTGAATGTCCACGTCGATACTCTTTTCGTCCGGCAGACACTTAGTCTCGATGATGATAATGTTCTCGTTGTACCTTATGGTGTAGTCGACAGCCTTACGAATATTGATTTTGATAGAATCACTTCGTTCGTTGAGAATGGGGGGAATATCATTCTTGATGGGAAGAGTGAGCTTGCAAAAGAATTTGACGTCAAGTTTACGTCGTCGCTGCTGAAAATCGAACGTCTCCGTGACAGGCTTTATCCGGAAGCGACCTTTTTCTGGAGGAAACCGGAAACGATGTTCAAGTTTGACACGTATTCAGGAGATGAAATTTTCTGTATTGACGAAAAAGCAGAGGCGCCGGTCGTCATCGGCCGGAGATATGGAGACGGAAAGGTCCTCTTCTTTGGAACTCGCTTTGATCCGCTGAGTGATGCAGGCTACTCGCGTTATCCTTACCTCTTGGAATATGTAAAAAAATTCTTCAATCTCTTGCCGCTGTTCCGTCGGGATTTCCTTGAGTTCTATTTCGACCCTGGCTTTCGGAAAAACCTTAGCATCGAGCAACTCGTTAAGCGATGGCAGAGTCAGGGTGTCCGTGCGATACATGCGGCTGGATGGCACGTCTATCCAAAGTGGACGTACGATTATGCACGACTGATCGAGCTTTGCCACGCGAATGGTACTTTGGTTTACCTGTGGCTCGACCCACCGCAAGTCAGTCAGAAGTTTTGGGATGAGCACCCTGAGTGGCGAGAGCGGAACTACAAAGGAGAATATGTTCGTCCTTCCTGGCGCTATCCCGTAGCCTTGACGGACTCAGCTTGCTTGAAGACAGTGCTTCGCGAGACAGAACAACTCATGCGGAATTATGATTGGGATGGCGTTGACATCGCGGAGCTTTATTTTGAGTCTGACCACGGTCCGGAGAATCCAAATCAGCTTACGCCAATGCACCCGTCGGCGCGAGCCCTGTTCCGGAAGCAGCAAGGCTTCGACCCGGTTCTTCTGGTTGATCCAACGTCGCTACGCTACTGGAAAACAAATGAGAAGGACTGGCTAAAGTTTGAAGACTTTCGTGTCAAAGCGATTACATCTTTCCATCAGGAGTTCCTCGCGCTCGCCAACGGTATTCGATCGACGAGGCCGGGTTTCGATATCATCGTCACAGTGGTGGACGATCTTGGCTCGCCAGAGCTGCGGCGTGACATCGGCGTCGATGTCAAGCAGATTATTGAATTGAGAAAGCTATATCCCTTCACACTTCAGGTTGAAGACCCCCAAAAGCTCTGGTCAAACGATCCGAGGAGGTATGTCACGGTTGGAAAGCCTTATCGCGATCTTCTCGGCTCTTCAGAATACTTCATGCTTGATCTCAATATCCTTTCCTTTCGGAAGTCAGACGCAGTGAACAGATTCCCTACGCTCATCCAGACTGGCATCGAGAGCTATCTCCTTGTGAATTCGGCAGCAAGCATCTCAGACAGGCTCACAATCTACGCGGAATCGAGTGTTAATCCTCAAGACATCAGGTTTTTCTCGTACGCGATGGCCTCAAGAGCTCACGTTCGACGTGAGACGAATGGATGGT
>JAHEZR010000210.1 GCA_023251005.1 Ignavibacteriota bacterium
AAGGAGATGTCTGTCCCTGTGAGTGAACCGCTATTAACCCACGACACTGACCTCCATCGACGTGCCGGTCCGATTCCTCCCGTCATAATTGTCCCCTTCTGCAAGTTATAGAAACTCGGGATAACGTAGCTCACCTCTGCACCTGCATCCTTACTGTAACTCTCCTGCGAGAAGCCGGTTCGCTTTTGAGCGATGAAGGCCCATGCGTCTCCCGGTCTCACGGATCGGATTTGCCTTGCCCCAAGTGATTCAAGCGTCGTATAGAGATTCTCGTTGTCGTTTGTGTATCCGTCGATCACCACTGTGATGGCAATGAACCGGTCCGGCGAGACGTTCCTGAGATACTGTGCCATAGTATCAGCGAGCGCAGAGTTGTTGGGAACGTTATAACTTCGGTACTGAAAGCTCCCATCGATTTCGTTTATCTCAGCCACGACGAACGCCGTTCCAACCACAAAATTGAACGCCGTAATTGTCTGACTGGCAACTTTGATGACGCTATAATATTCTCGCAAAGGATCATGCCGATCACCTACAGACCTCGCGTAGAGCGGGATACCTCCCGACCTTGCGATGGTTACTCCTGAATCTATAATATCCAATTGGAATTTCTGTTCCTGGAGAAACTGCTTTGGACTATTCTCACTCCACCGAATCGCGTTTACAGGTGTCGGCGAATCTGAAACGAGGAAAGAAGAAGTCACCCACGATCCAGAGTCTCGGCCGTCGTAGGTCCTGCTTCTCCAGTAATAAAGTCCTTCATTGGCCAGGGCTGGCGTAGTCCACCGCGTCGAGAGAATTCCTGCATCAATCGCTGGAGAAACGAGTCTTCCACTACCATTAAATTGATTTGTCGTGTCGACCTCAAAAAAGTATTTCAATGAAGGAGAAGTTGCCGCTGCGGGATTCGTCACTTCTAAGACTTGTGGGCCGCGAGGAACAATCGACGATGCTACAGGCTTAATCGGAAGCACTTTGCTTGAAAAGACTTGCACCGACGCATCCGCCCGGTTGTTGGTTTTTGTGACTTCATCGACTTGATTTGCCGGATCGATTTGGACGCTAACAATATGGCTCCCGGATTTCCTTGCAACATTCCAAACTACTTGCAGCGAATCCTGGAGTCGGACAGGTGCAAGTCGGTACCTATCTGAACCGATCGGGGAGGTAACTCCACCAAAGTTGTCGGTCACTCTCAACTCGACACTGTCCTTTGGGATCAAACCATAGTTTTTAATCCTTGCTTTAACCTTTACAAGACTGTCCACCTCCGTTGGAACAGAGGGATCAAATGAAATGTCGTTTCCAGTTACTGACAGGTCCGGTTTCACAGGAAGTGCAAGTTGAGCGATCGGATCGCCGAGGAGTGGATGGAGACCGACACCTGCGATGACTCTCGGCGATGTGGGGGAACTTCTCCAGAGATCGATCCGTGCAATTGTTGTGAGCTTTCCCATAGAGCGGATGGAATCTCTAGTAACTGAGCGCAGAAAACTGTTCGTCAGGATAAATCCGATGTCTACGTAACCGAGACTCGATCCAGCCCAGCAGGCCACAGCCGCTCTCCCATTGGCAAAGAGAAAATCCTCAGTAAGAACATTGGATCGTGGATCAGCGAAGGCCGCGACGTTACAGCTCACGCTTGTGACAAACACAAATTGTCCGCCCGTGTTGCGAAGATCATTCGGATTTCCAGCATCGACTCCCCAGATGCGGCCACCGGAGTGCCCGATAAAATTCAAATAGACAGTGCCATTGCTGATAACGTCCTGAATCAGCTGCTTATTTTCTCCGTCGATAATTGCATCCGTCTTCTTATAGACGCGATATGGCAATCCACCGATCGGTGGAGAAGTGACAAAGGTTGAGATGAGAAATTCCGCCTGATTGTTGAAGCTTTGCTTCTCTGCGTCGTCATTCCCTCCAGTAATGAACAGGAAACTCTTTGTCCAGTCACCCGGCGGCGTCTGGTCGTACAGCATCAGTTTATCTACAACCTGCTCAGCCTCGGTGACATTTTCGGCTGGGATTCGACCTATGAACATCGATGGGATGAGTCCAGTTGAATCGAAGGCGACAAACCAATTGTCCGTTGGTGGATTGCCGTGCGCGGGGACGAAATTTCTCTTAATGGTATTTGAGAAATGAAACTTAAAATCCCACGATGCATCACCGAACAACAATACATAGGCTGGCGAATTTCCCGGCCACCGCTCGTACACATACCGAAGGAATGGCTTGATCGCTTCTGGACTGAAAATGCCGTAGTTGAACTCATCATAGATATCCTGCACATCAATCACTGCCGCCCGAATATTTCTCTGTGCTGCCCGATAAGACGCAAGCCGTTGTGCCGACTGCTTGAAAAGTTCATGGACGATGATGATGTAGTCTGCGCCCGTCGGGTTCGTCCTGATGTCTTTGAACTGCTTTTTCTCCATTCTCGCCGGCTTAAGTTTCTGGGATTCGGCTGCGACGATGTAGCATTTACTCACTGAACCAGTATCGCGGAAAGTGATCGAGAAGGTTCCGTTGGGTAAGGAAGCGACTCTTCCGCCTGTCAGTTTTTTCCGATCTGAGATATTGTAAACATCGATCGAGCTTGACTGGAAATTGGGAATCGTATACCGAACGGTCGAGCTTCCACTTCCCGCCAGAGACGAAAATGTAAGTCCGCTCGTGGACGCCTTGAATCCACTCCGATATGTGACCTCAAACCAGTCGAGGTAAAATCGAGAAATGTTTGAACCGCCGGGAGATGTCGATGCTATAGTAAGTATATTGTTTCCAGTCCGTAAAATGGAATCGGAAAAAGAAATCTCGAAGATCTTCTCCGTGTTCTGCGTCCAGGAGGTTGACCCAAGGTTGACTCCGTTCAATGTCACCGATGCCGTGTGTT
>JAHEZR010000040.1 GCA_023251005.1 Ignavibacteriota bacterium
GCCACCACCAGAATCGTCGATGCGGAAGTAAAGCCATTCGCTCTTCTCAGGAAGAATAGCGCCTCGTTTCGATGGATGCTCGCCAAAGTTCTCCGTTGCAGAGGAAACCCGAATAACACTCGCGGGCGATCCGGGAGTTGGGTGTGGCTGCGCGGAGATGACGGCGTTACGACCAAGGTTGGATTTCAGGAACTCGGCGACAGTTTGATCTACTGGCTTTCCAGTCAATGGATATTCAATCGCTTTTGTTTTGCTCAACGCTTCACGTATGGTCATGCTTTGCTCCTATTTATTAACCCTTCGCCTTCCTTTGCACTCGGCGCGGTAAATCCTTTCACCAAAGAGGACAGAGAGAGCCTGCAGAGAAGAATTCAGGCTCCGATCGACGCGACAAGATAGAAGAGTCCGATCACGACGAGGACGAGAAAGCAAAGAATAATGAACCCCCAGATGTCCATTTTCGTCGGCTTCCAGATTTCCCAATCCGTGCCGGGGAAGAGTTTGTCCCGTTCAACAATTTCCGGATTGTCAGTTGCAATCTGGACCCGGCGTGCATCCTCGCCTTGGTCTGCTACGCATGGTGTGTGCACACAAGCATAGAATTCACGGAGTACTTTTTCAGAATTCCTCCTAGTAATGAGACTCAGCCCAAAAAGAATGATAAACGGAAAAATGATGTCGAAGAGGAAGGAGACTGTGGAAACCTGTGGCTTCGACATCTCTGTGAAGTCAACGCCCAGAAGTGAGATGAGATAAACCTGCACGCGGAACATTCCCTTGCCGATCAATGGTGAATTTGGATCTTCTGGATTTTCCCTCACGACCGTTTCGTAAAAGATGCCGGACGGTGGTGCGGTTTTGGTTTTTTCGATGATCTCGCCAAGGGAGGCTGCTCTCCCTGTTTGGACATCTTCGCGGAGTGCTTTCGTCTTTACGATCTCGACTCGCGGCTTTGTTTGGATCGTGAGACTCGGGTGGCGCTGCAAACTCGGGATTTCGGGGACGATGTTCGGAATCGCGATGGTAAGGATGATTGAGAGTATCATCTGCGTTACAACAGCCTTCGTCGTTAGACGACGCCAGAAGTACACGAGCCAGACAGCTGGACCAATCACTGTGCCGATGGATAGAATGAACTTGAAGACAACGAAGACATCATCGACTTTGGTTGTGAAGTAGATGCTTCCCCCAAGGACGACGAAGATCACGATCCTGCCAGCAAACACCTGTACATTCTCACTCGTCTGCGGCCTCAACGGAAGGAGAATATTCTTCGTAAAGGCCGCGCCCCACTCAAGGCTCTGAGCGCTAATCGTTGACATGTTTGCCGCAAAGATCGATGCAATCATGAGGCCGACGAATCCGGGGCCAAGAAGGTCGCGCGTCATGTATCCCCAGATGTACGTTGGATCGTCGAGTAGCCCGGCAAAGAGGCCGACAGCTACAAGACCTGTAAGTGCCCAGCCGACCATCATGAAGCGCTTCGTCAACGACCCCGTTACATACCCGATCCGTGCAGCTTTATCATCCCTCGCTGCACCGCCGACGGTGAAACTTCTCGGCGCATTGACGATCAGATTCAGGGTGACCATCGCAGCGACGAAGTACCACGTGTATTCGCTCGATACGTCTGATCCAAAAAGCTGGAACATGTAGTCGGGAACATGGGCGTGGAGCCCGCTGAATCCCCCTAAAGCTTCTAGTCCAACGGGGATGAGAGCGCAGGAGAGGAAGATGATCATCACACCTTGGATCACGTCGGTGAGGGCAGCTGCAAACATCCCTCCGAGGATTGTGTACGCACCGACGACCCCAGCGTAAGCAATAAAAAAGACTAATAAGTTGAGGTACGAGATATATGCATTGAGCTGGCGGTGTTTGTCTTTCTCGCGCAGGACTTCAAGGCGTTGCTGTTCCTGTTCAGTCAATCGTTGAATACTCTGTTGCTTCTTCAGAGCCTGATATTCTCTAAATTCTTCGACGCTCCTGCGCTCTTCGGCTGTGTACTCGCTCTCCGGTTTGACAAGCATTGCTTGAATCGTTTTGCCCGTGATGAGATACCCAAAGGCGTTTCCATAGATCGCGCTGATGAGCAAGTAAGCAGCAAACAGTCCTGCAAGAAACTTGCTCTCAAATCGATGCTGGTACAAATCCCCCGGCCCGATGTAGCGAGCGCGGCGTTGGAACACCGCAGCAAACCACTGGAAGGGGGTATGGAAGAGCGTCAGATTTTGGAACCACATTCCTTGTAGACCCTGCCGGTAGATCTCACGAGTCACACCAGCTGCCTGATCTGCACTTGTCATGTTTCCGAAGGTGATAAAGGCAACGAGGACTTTGCCAAAGCTGCGACCGCCCTGGTAAAAGTCTCTTGTATCCTTCACCTTCTTTCTAGTCCACTTTCCGATGTAGACCATCGCAACAAAATAGCCGACAATAACAATCCAATCGAAAAGGTGGAGGCCGAGGAAATTCACGTGCGGAATATTGGATTAATGACCGGACACGTCCCTGTGTGTGGCATCAGAATTAATGGAATCGAACACAATAATTTCACGAGAGTGCCAGCCACACTCAAGAGTGTTATGAGACAACAGTGCACCTCATGCGGATCGCGTCGTAATGGAGGGTCGAAGTTCTACGGGAGCTTCTTCTTGAGATCTTCAATGTCTTGTCGGAGCTTGCGAAGCTGCCCTTGCTGAACAATGATGGCTGCAAGTGCTGCAAGGGCAAGTATGGCGTCAGGATGCATTGGCTTGCCTTTCGGATTCTCAGAATTCCGTATTGAGAGGGAATATCACTCTCTGTGAGTTCTACCGTACGAAGCCCATTGCATTTTACAAAATTGCAGAGAATAATGCTACAAGAAATTGCTCTCGTGACTCTCCAACGATAAAGATAGATGTTCTCCACTGTGTATTCAGAATCAGCGGTAAGCCAGTCTTTCCGCTGCCCAGTATCACAACCTTTGCCTTCGGAGAGGCGGGGAGTTTTTCCGTAGCTTCAATTCCTTTCCAGCGGTGGAGATTCTCACTGATCCCCTGAGCAACAATGCGTTGGAAATCTGCAATTTCTCCCGCCTCGATTCGTTTTCGGTCCGTCTCCTGTTTCTCCTCCGTCAAGACGAAACTTATGCGTGAGCTGATCTCCCGTACAGCGGTGGAGTGCTACTTCGTATCAAAAATGAGCGGCAGACCGGTTTTACCCGCGCCGATGACAACGATCTTTGCGTTGGGGGATGCAGCCAACTTTTCTGTTGTCTCGATTCCCTTCCAGTGCAAGAGCTGCTCGCTGATACTGAGGGTGATAATTTTTTGAAAATCAGAAATCCCCTGTGCTTCAATCCGCTTCCGATCGGCTTCCTGCCGCTCCTTCATGAGGACAAATTGCATGCGCTGGCTTTCCTGGTCGGCTCGGAGCTTCTCCTCTATTGCGCGAGTGAGGTCCGGGGGCAATCCAACACGACGCAGGGGCGTGCTCTCGACATTGATACCTCTCGCTTCAATCTTTCCGGATAGATCCTTCTGAATGAGCTGAGCCAGCATCTCCCTCTCGGAGGTGTAAAGTGCACGCGCTTCATACCCCGCCGTGACTCCACGGCTAACTGCTCGGAACTGTGGGACGAGAATAATATCCACGTAGTTTCCGCCCTCAACAGTTTTGTAAACGTCGGCGGCTTTGTCGGGATTCAAGTGAAATATCGCGCTCATCTCCAATTGAACAGTCAGGCCTTCTTTCGAGGGGACATCCATCGTCTCTTTGATCTCTTGTGTCTGGACGGACATCTTTACAACATTCGCCATTGGGTTCACGAAGTTAATCCCCGCCTTCAGTGTGTTGTCCGATACGGTCCCGAAAAAGTCCACGACACCAACGTGTCCTGCGGGAATCACGGTAAAAAATTGTACCAGTGCAATAAAAATGAACAGAACCATGAAAGCGCTTGCGACCCTGTGCGTGGTTTCGAATGCGAGGTTTCGCTGCTCTCTGACTTTTTTCTTTGCCGCTCTCCATATGGAAAAGGCCGCGGCAACAACGATGAGACTGAGAATGAAAAGCATGGTGACCTCCATGAATAATTGAAAATGGGAATCGTGAATTAGCGACTAGAACAACGATTGCTGCTCACTCGTCTGGATGGGTCGCGGCTCTTCGCCCCTTCGGAGGGCATTCACAAGGAGATGAGCTTGCCGGGTCGGTTCGGGAATTCGGTACTCCTTCGTGCAGCGCATGACCACGTCGATCGTACTCTCGAGGTTGATCCGATGCCCGATGGAGACAAACACTGGACTTACTCCATCCTGAGTCCGAAGAGCGGCTCCTACAACTTCGTCTTTATCGACAAGTAGGGAATAGCTTCCAGCCTTGCTCTCCGGCTCTTCGAATTTCCCGGTGAGCAGTGTTTTCGCACATCCGATCGTTGGAAGGTTTATCAAAACTCCAAAGTGTGAGGCAATGCCGAATCTCCTGGGGTGAGCGTAACCCTGGCCATCGATCATCACAAGATCCGGTTGTACGGTTAATTTCTCCCAGGCCTCAAGGAGCGCGGGTGATTCCCGGAACGACAATAGGCCGGGGATGTATGGAAATTTTACGCGAGCAACGGTCGTTGCCTGTGCTACCTCTGTAAGCTCAGGAAGTTTGAGGACGACAATTCCGGCATAGAAAACGTCCGAGCCCTTGTCGTATGAAATATCACACCCTGCGACGTACTGGAGTTCAGCCTCGAGACTCGCGATGATCAGTTTCGACCGAAGCTGTTGTTGGATCTCAATTGCCTCTTTCGGTGTGACATCCCATCGGTGAAGCTGTTGAATGCGAGGCATGGCCGCTGATGCTCGGGCTTCTCAGGAGTTTAAAATATCTAAAACTACCTCAGTTGTTTTTTCAAAGAGTAGCTCCTTTGCTTTCCTCATTGCCTCATCAATTGAGAGACTAGCCGAAGAGGAAAACTTAGGGTCTCGCAACGAGTACAGATGGGCCAACCCCAGGAGATGCAAGAGGTTGGCGCGGTCGCCGTCAACACTGCCGGCGATCGCGATGACGGGAATGCCAAGGTGTTTCGCACGTCTCACCACACCGGTGATGGCTTTGCCAAATTTCGTCTGCTCATCAATCTTACCTTCACCCGTAATGATGAGCGAAGCGCTGCGAAGATTCTGATTGAAGTCCAATTCGTCCAGGACGAACTCAACGCCCGATTGGATTTTTGCATTGAAGAATGCGACACAGCCGGCACCCATTCCACCCGCAGCTCCACTTCCTGGCATTTCCACAATGTCAACACCAATATCACGCTTAATCAAAGCACCATAGTGGCGGAGAGCTTGGTCGAGGAGTTCGACGTCTGAAAGTGTAGCACCTTTCTGCGGCCCATAGACGACTGAGGCTCCATTCGGGCCGCAGAGAGGATTCGTCACATCACTTGCGACGATGATTTCTGTCTCTCGGATGCGGCGATCAAGCCACGAAATGTCGATTTGATGGAGTTCAAGGAGTGCCGCACCACCTCGTCCAATCTCAGTGCCATCTTTTCGCAGCAGACGCGCCCCAAGTGCTTGTACCATTCCGGCGCCGCCGTCGTTTGTCGCACTGCCCCCAATGCCGATGACAATCTTTTTCATTCCCATGTCCAATGCAGACTTGATCAGCTGGCCAACTCCGAAGGTCGTCGTGATCTTTGGGTCTCTTTTCTCTCCAGGGACAAGTGAGAGACCGGCGGCTGTAGCCATTTCAATAACGGCAGTTCTGCCATCTGCAAGGATTCCCCAATGTGCACGAACTTTCTGACACGGAAGTGGACCACCAACCTCCATTCCGCGAGATTGTCCGCCATCACCTTTTACAAGAACATCTACGAAACCTTCTCCGCCATCGGAAAGAGGGAACTCGATCACTTCGGCATCCGGCATAGCTCCCCTCACTGCGTCGCCGATACAATTTGCAGCTTCAACCGACGTGAGCGATCCTTTAAACGATGCCGGGGCGACAATGATCTTCATAGAAGCAAGTTAAAGAATTTTGCACAGAGGGGCAACCGAAAACTGACTCTAATCCACTGGGACAAGCTCTGTTGAAGCCCACCGATATTTTCGCTACATTGAGATCGTCTTTCACGAATGAATGGAGAAAATTCTTCAGATGCTCGACGTCGCAATCGAAGCAGCGAAAGAAGCGGGAAAGGTTCTGAGGCTCAATCTCGGCAGGGTGAAAGAAATCCAGCGTAAAGTCGGGCAGGAGACGAACCTTGTGACGGAGATAGACCGGCAATCAGAGCAGCTCATCATCGGCATCATCAAGCGACACTTTCCACAGCACGATTTTCTCGGTGAGGAAAGTGGGTTCAGATTCGCCGAGCCCGACGGGACAAAGGAGAAAAAGTCAGAATACAAATGGATCATCGACCCGCTGGACGGAACGACGAACTATACGCACCATTTCCCTTGCTTCGCGATTTCAATCGGTCTGGAGAGAAAAGGCGAGTTAATCCTTGGCGTCGTCTATGATCCGAATCTCGATGAGCTTTTCACCGCGGAGAAAGGGAGAGGAGCATTCGTGAACGGCAAGCGAATGTCAGTTTCCAAGAGCGATGCGCTCATCCGCAGCTTGCTTGTAACGGGCTTTCCCTACAATATCAAGGACAATCCGGATCACGCGATCGAGCACTTCGTCAACTTTCTCAAAGAGGCTCAGGCAGTCCGACGGATGGGCTCCGCGGCCATCGATCTTGCGTATGTCGCCGCGGGTCGTATCGATGGATTCTGGGAAGTGTCGCTGAACTCGTGGGATGTGGCAGCAGGGGTTCTCCTCGTCAAAGAAGCAGGAGGAAAGGTAACGGACTTTGTCGGTAACCCTCACAGCATTTATCAGAAACCTATCCTGGCCAGCAATGGCATCGTCCATGAGCTGATGATAGGAGTGCTGAAGAGAGGATTGTGAACCGAAAGACTATTATTGAGTAAGAAAGTAAAGCAAAAGGGCGAGGATCATTTCGCCCTTTTTCACTTACAACCAACGAATCGTTGTTAAAACTTCTTGAGAAGGTCGAATGCGATCATTCCCAGCATGAGAAGAAAAACGAGTCCAAAGCCCGAGAAGATTCCAAAGAGAATCACTCGCTGCTTTGTGAGTTCTTTGTCAAACTCGACGTTCGGCCGGGTTACGACTTTGATGTCGCCGTTCACAGCGACTTGACAGGAGAGCCGGAGATTGAGAGGAGTTTTCTTCGCAAGCAAGAATTTTCCAATGAGTGTACTTTCTTCGGCTGGAGTCCTCGATGAGGCTCCTCTTCCGTCGAGGATTTCGACGCGGCACGTTCCGCAGAGACGATGGCCTCGGCAGTTGAGGATTCTGTTGATCCCCTTGTACACCGGGATCTGGCACTTTAGCGCGAACTTGCGCAGGTTTGTACCGGGTGGGACATCGTACCTCTTTTTTTCTTTTACAAATTCAACGACTGGCATGGAGAATTAAAAAGATGGTTGGTATATGTAATTAGGCTGCAAACGGTTTTCATATTCTCACTTCGCTCGAAAATAAAAATAAATTGTCACTGAATCAAGCTGCCTCATTGGCTATTCGTTTCCTTACCCCAGGGCGTAACGAGAATCTCCCCTGCCTTTGAATCCGCGATCTCGATCTTGCTGATGATGAGAGGATTCGTCTGCGGTATCGAGCTGCTAAATCGAAAAGCATCTGTGACCATCTGCTTTGCTGCCGCTATGCCCTCTCGGTGGTCCGCATAGAGCATCGCAACGCATTCACCCTTTTCCACAGGATCGCCGACTTT
>JAHEZR010000041.1:0-6611 GCA_023251005.1 Ignavibacteriota bacterium
GACCCACCAACACTTCCCGAGCACGAGCGCGACAGCTACAGCGGACCGTGTCAAGAGCTTCTCGATCATCCGGCCATCGTCGCTATTCTTCGTGAAATCATCGCTCCGGACCTCTCACCAGAATGGAGCGAACCTTCATACGACAAGGTGCCCGAGGTTTCGGCTGCCTATGGGTTTCGATGTGATAATTCCTTCTATGTCATCCGCCACCACGATACCGAGACACCCTTCCACCCGCACAACGGTGGGCCGAACATGGGTCCATCGCACAACTATCAGTTCGTCAACGGGAAAATGTTCTCGCCAGCTGTTCGGGTGGCCTGGGAGTTGAATCCTGTCAAAATGAACGGTGGAGGGACACTTTTCCTCTCGGGCAGCCACAAGAGCAACTACGATGTCTCCAAGGAATTTTTGAAGCCCGATGGCCCAGGATGGGAAAGCTATGAATGTCCGGCAGGCTCGGCAGTGATCTTCTCAGAGAATGTTTGCCATGGAAGCGCGCCCTGGAAGGACACTTCCCAACCACGCATGGTGATCTTCAATCACTACATGCATTATTGCATGCGCTTTCATCGGTCCGTGCCGCACCCGAAGACGATTGAGGCCATGCCGCCGATGCGCCAAACTCTTTTTCGTGATGTCTGGATGTTTGATCATCAGAAGGATAAGGTTTACCCGAACAGCTATTATGGACCCGACAACCGGGCACGCGGTCGGGGGCTGTGAAATTTCTATTTCGAGCAAGTTTAAGGAGGACCGATAGATGGGCACACCCGCCGGAGCGATCCTTACTCCCCCTCAACAGAAAATGGTCGAGCTGTGGGACAAACACACCGCGGCTGAATTTCAGGCGCACGACGTTGAAGCAACGCTCGCGACCATGACACCCAATCCACATTTGAACAACATCCCGGTAATGACAGGAGGAATGAAAACTTTGTGGGTTCATTCTTTGTTTGAATGAACGCTGACTTCACAATTACGCTTTTAGTTGTCTAAGTCTCATACTCCAAAAGCATTTGAACAAAATGAAAGGAGCAATGCATTATGGCTGTTCGAACCGCTAACGCTGTTTGGGAAGGTAATCTTCCTCAGGGAAAAGGTCGGATGAGATTTGGAAATGGAGCCTTTGAGGGAGCCTATTCCTTTTCCTCCCGTTTTGAAGAAGGAACCGGGACTAATCCCGAAGAGCTAATTGCCGCCGCACATGCCGGCTGCTATTCGATGGCTTTCTCCCACGGTTTGGCCACAGCAGGATTCACTCCGAAGCGTGTGAGCACCACGGCGAAGGTGCACCTGGAGAAAGTGGCGGAAGGATTCAAGATTACAACGATCGAGTTAAACACAGAGGGTGAGGTACCAGGGATCGATGAGAAGAAATTTCTCGAGCTGGCTGATACAGCGAAAAAGAATTGTCCGGTTTCCAAACTGGTGACTGGGGCAGAGGTTAAGCTTAACGCAAAACTACTGAGGTAGGTGGTTGGCTTGAAAGAGGAGATCGAGGTATCTCACCTGATCAAGACCATGCGTCGGTGTTGAACCAAGCCACTCGACTGTAGTCTGTAGAAGTAGACCCCAGAAGGCAGGTTGTCACCCTTGAATACGTCCGAATGCTGACCAGCATCTAGTTTGCCCTCCACTAATGTTGCAACCTCACGTCCTAATAGATCGAACACTTTGAGTGACACGAATCCCAAATCCCCAATCTCAAATCGGATCGTCGTTGTCGGATTGAAAGGGTTAGGGTAATTTTGTGTAAGGTTGAAGTGAACAGGTGCAACGTTTTCTGATTTTTCAACGGCTGTCGCCGTAGATTTAAGAAACCAACTCACGGTGGTTGGGTCTGTCTTGAAAAACCTCAGAAGGATCTGCGCAACTTTCAATCGGCCTGATGTTGACGGATGTGTGCCGTCCGATTGAAAGTCCGCGCACTCCCAGATGAGTCCATCGCTCCGCGGTCTTAATCCATCTGCCCAGAGGTACCCTCCCCAGGCGAGCCATGGAGCTCTGGGATTGTTCCCTGAGTATGAAAGTGATGTGTCTCCGTTGATTTGTTTTTCGATGAGCCATTTCACTGCGAAGCCAGATTCGTAAGCATAAGGTTCGGGATTCAGGTTCGTAGTTGCATAGCCACCGTACGTTCTACTTGACCAGTAGGCGATTTTCACGTTGGGGAACCGCGACCTCAGGATCCGCGCGATCGCTTCGAATTCGCTTTGCAAGGTCAATGCATGAGTTGGAAATGATTGTGTCGGACTGGCGTCTGCTTCTTTGACCCATGCAACCTGAACTTGTTGTCCCGTGACACCAGCGCTTGCGAGTCGTTGATCAACTACCGTCCAGAACATTGCGCTGGGATTCGAGATCATCGCTGCGGTTTGACCGCCTTGCGCACCGTCAACTATCAGGACCTTAGAATTTTTAGTGTGATCGGTATCAGCGATCGTTTTGAACATCGAGAATTCCTGAGTCGCATTAGACATCCCAATCGAAAGGAGGACGATTTTGCCATTGAGGAAATCAGGAGATCCTGTGCCGCTGAGTGGCTGAACTTGTCGGGCGAACGCCAAGCCAACTGAATCGTGAAAAAGTGGTCGCTTGTTATTTCCGCCGGGGTAGAATCCACCCTGATAGCCCTTGTAGAGTCCAGTTCCTAAAGTATCAAGAGAACTCAGCCCAACAGAAGTCTTTGCACAATCCTGGCCGAAGATTGGTCTGCATAGCATTACGAAGACGCCAAGCCCCAAAAGGTTGATTCGATAGATGCGATTCATCATGATTCAATCAGCACATCACTAGCAATTTTGATGGTATTGGATTGTAGAGGTCCATCGTTTCCCTCGCATAATTTGGGCTTTTTCTGGATTAATCTCAAGTTGGCGGCTTAGTCACGGTCTTGATTTCAGGCTCAATTCTGCTTAGATTTGGTCTCGGTGGAAACGACAAGCAAAGATAATCAAGGTCTGCTGCTGAACACGAAGCTTGTCCGCAAGCTGCTCGTGGATTTCATTAGAGACGAAATCACGAACGCTGGCGTGAACCGGGGTGTCATCGGGCTCTCAGGGGGAGTGGATTCTGCTGTGGTGGCTTATCTCACGGCCGAAGCCCTCGGAAAGGAAAACGTCTTCTGTGTTCTCTTACCTTACAAAACAAGCAGCCCTGACAGCCTGGAAGACGCAAAACTAATTGCCGATACACTTGGTGTGCGAAGCGATGTCATTGATATCACAAGCATCGCAGACGCGTATATTGAAAAAACATCTCATCTCTCAAATGTTCGGAGAGGAAACTTCCTCGCTCGAATAAGAATGGTTGTCCTATATGATCGCTCAGCTCGCGAAAAGGCTCTCGTCGTCGGCACAAGCAATAAGACCGAGTTGATGTTGGGGTACGGAACCATTTACGGCGACACCGCATGTGGAATAAATCCCCTCGGTGATCTCTATAAATCTCAAGTGTGGCAGCTCGCTGAGGCTCTAGGAGTACCCGAACACATTGTAAAGAAAATGCCAACAGCCGACTTGTGGGTGGGTCAGACAGATGAGGGTGAACTTGGATTCTCGTATGCTGAAGTGGATAAACTTTTGTACTACATGATTGATGAAAGAAGAAACGACGATGAATTGCTCGAGCTCGGCTTCTCCAGGACCTTTATCAGCAAAGTGCACGGACTCGTTCAGAAGAATCAATTCAAACGGCAACCACCTACGATTGCAAAAATCTCCCACCGCACTGTCAATGTAGATTTCCGCTACGCCCGCGACTGGGGTATCTGAGAACTGTTTCCTTCAGAGTTCAGCAGTTCGGACGCTTCCGAATTCACACTCCAGCTTTCTCGAGCTTTTACCAATCAACCTGCAACGGAAAAATGCCGGAAGAAATAGAGAAGGGTACTCTCTACATCGTCGCAACGCCAATCGGCAACCTGGATGATATCAGCTTTCGGGCTGTGAAGATCCTCTCCGGTGTTAACGCAATCGCTGCCGAAGATACTCGAACGACGAAAGTCCTTCTCGATCACCTGAAAATCAGGAAAGAGTTGATCAGCTACTACAGCTATAACGAAATGAGGCGGGCACCCTACATCATCGATCGCCTTAAGCAACGTGAAAGTATCGCTGTTGTCTCCGATGCAGGAACCCCGGGGATTTCAGATCCTGCTTATCATATCATTCATGAGGCAGTCGAGGCAGGAATCACAGTCAAAGCGATCCCTGGCGCCGCAGCTTTTCTCCAGGCCTTGATAGTCAGTGGCTTTCCTACACATCGATTTGTGTTCGAGGGTTTCCTTCCATTGAAGAAGGGGAGGAAGAAGAGAATTCAAGACCTGTCAGAGGAGGGGAGGACGGTAGTCCTTTATGAATCCCCCCATCGTTTGATTCGGACTCTGCAAGAACTTCAAGGGGCACTTGGCGACCGAGAAATTGCCATGGGTCGGGAACTGACGAAGAAATTTGAGGAGGTTCTTCGCGGAAGAATCTCTGAGGTTCTGCAGGCCCTCTCTTTGAAGAAATTGAGGGGGGAGTTCGTAATTGTCATTGCGGGAAAGGAGTAGATCGGAATTCCTTGTTGGTTTTTCCATCTCCTATAATCTTCCTAAGGGTCTTGACATTTGGTTTTTTTTTATTATATTATTAGCACTCTTTCTCAAAGAGTGCTAATAAAGTCATCCAACCCTTAGTCCTTTGTTCTAGAAACCAAGGATCAAAGAGTTCTTAAAACCGATAAGGAGGTGTAACCTATGAAGATCAAACCCTTAGCAGATCGCGTAATTGTCCGACCCGCCCCCGCAGAAGAGAAAACTAAAGGGGGAATTATCCTTCCGGATACCGCTAAAGAGAAGCCTGTCCAGGGGGAAGTGGTTGCAATAGGTCCAGGAAAGACTGAGGACGGAAAGCGCATCCCAGTGGAAGTAAAAGTGGGTGATAAGGTTTTGTACGGCAAGTATTCTGGGACTGAAGTCACGCTTGACGGCGAGGAGCTTCTCATCATGAGAGAAAGCGATATCTTCGCAATTCTATGATTCCGATTTGACCGTCGGTTCCAAATCACACAGACTATTTTGAAGTAATCAAATACACGTAAAGGAGATATAAGGCTATGGCCGCGAAACTAATTTTCTATGATTCAGAAGCCCGTTCCGCATTGAAGCGAGGAGTCGACAAATTGGCTGATGCCGTAAAGGTCACTTTGGGGCCGAAGGGTCGAAATGTCGTCCTCGACAAGAAGTTCGGGGCTCCCACCATTACGAAGGATGGTGTTACGGTGGCGAAAGAGATCGAGCTCGAAGATCCTGTAGAGAACATGGGCGCCCAGATGGTTCGCGAGGTCGCCAGCAAGACCTCGGATGTTGCGGGTGACGGAACAACGACGGCGACGGTTCTTGCTCAGGCGATCGTCCGTGAGGGCTTGAAAAACGTAACCGCCGGCGCCAACCCGATGGATCTCAAGCGAGGCATCGAACTCGGTGTCGGGAAGATCGTTGAGGGGCTGAAAAAGATCAGTCGTCCTGTTGAGAGCAAGAAGGAAATCGCCCAGGTTGGGACGATATCGGCCAATAACCAGAAAGTTCGGATTCCCACGAACAGGGAAGCCAAAGAGGGAAAGGATAAGATCGAGGAGACAGTGGAAGTGACGATCGGTGAGTTGATTGCGGATGCGATGGACAAGGTTGGAAAGGATGGTGTAATCACGGTTGAGGAGGCGAAGAGCGCGATAACGATTCTCGATTTAGTTGAGGGAATGCAGTTCGATCGCGGCTACCTCTCTCCCTACTTCGTCACTGATGCCGAGACAATGGAAGCCGTTCTGGAAGATCCTTACATTCTGATCCACGACAAGAAAATCAGCACGATGAAGGATCTTCTCCCCATCCTCGAGAAAATTGCACAGGCTGGGCGTTCGATTGTTGTCATCTCTGAGGATGTTGAAGGAGAGTCCCTCGCGACGCTCGTGGTCAATAAGTTACGTGGTACCCTCAAAGTCTGTGCCGTGAAGGCTCCTGGTTTTGGAGATCGCCGTAAAGCAATGCTCGAAGATATTGCAGTTCTGACTGGCGGCACAGTAATTTCTGAGGAAAAGGGGTTTAAGCTCGAGAACACGCAACTTTCATACCTTGGCACTGCAAAGAAAGTGACGATTGATAAGGATAACACCACGATTGTTGAAGGTGCAGGGGAGAAGTCCGAGATCAAGAAACGGATCAACGAAATCAAGATGCAGATTGATAAGACCACTTCGGACTACGACAAAGAGAAACTACAGGAGCGACTCGCGAAGCTCTCGGGCGGCGTGGCGGTTCTCAAGATAGGTGCTGCCACTGAAGTCGAAATGAAGGAGAAGAAGGCGCTTGTGGAGGATGCTCTTCACGCTACTCGCGCGGCTGTTGAGGAGGGCATCGTTCCAGGTGGGGGAGTTGCATACCTGCGCACTCTTCAGATGCTGGACGGCGTGAAAACGGAGAACGAGGATCAAAAGATTGGTGCGGAAATCATCCGGCGTGCTCTGGAGGAGCCGATCCGCTGGATAGTCAACAACGCTGGTCTGGACGGCTCCGTTGTGGTCAATAAAGTGAAAGAAGGGAAAGACGACTTCGGTTTCAACGCCCAGAC
>JAHEZR010000041.1:6621-7779 GCA_023251005.1 Ignavibacteriota bacterium
ATCAAATCAGGCGTTGTAGATCCGACAAAAGTCACCCGAATAGCCTTAGAAAACGCAGCAAGTGTGGCCGGACTGATCATCACGACCGAAGCCGCTGTCTGCGAGAAGCCGGAGAAGGAGAAACCACCCGCCATGCCGCACGGTGGCGGAATGGGTGACATGTACTAATCCTCTCGTTCATTTGGTCCCCGATTGAGAACCCCGGCGGGGTGAGCTCACCCGCTGGGGTTTCTCGTTTTGACCCTTCCCACTTCCCCGCAGATAATCTTATCTTTTTCGCTTGACAATATCGTAAATACTTTTTACCATCCGATTACAGTTCTACGCGCAAATCCTTTCTGTGAATCGCATCTCCGAGCGGCGTGATGATTCCCACCATTTTTTTTCCTCTCTCATACGCCCCCGAAGATATGAAAAGATGTGAATGCTTTTCAAGAAACATGCCCCATGTAGATCAGCTTCCTATCCATCGCGCTAGTCGTTGAAACCGTGTTAACCCGCGTTGCGCAAACAAGCTTCTCACACCACTCCCCACGTTTCGGAGGATGACGGGGGCAAATTACCTACCTTAGTTGCCTATCAGTTGCATGTGAGTCCTCAAACGACCTCACGTGCGATTTCACCTGGATCAGACCTATCGAACATTTTTCCTATAAAAGGAGGGTACTATCATGGACGCACTCTTTACCAAAATCATCAAGGCTGGAGATCGCACGTACTTCATCGACGTGAAAGAAGCAAAGAACAAATCCAAGTATCTCACGATTTCCGAGAGCAGACCCTCGAAGGAAGGCGAGAAAAAATTCACCCGCACAAGTGTCATGGTCTTCGAGAACCAAGCCGAGAAATTTCGAGATGCACTGGAGGAAGCGGTGAAGGTGTTGCACGGATGATATCCGAAGAATCCTTTATCACGACGAAAAGCTCTTCTTATTGTTGAAGGGAAGAGCTTTTCTCCCACTCCTCCCCAGGAAGTCATTTTCATGTTCCGAGCGATCCTTGATTTTATTCTCTGGACGTACTGGAGAATCAACAAGCCATTCCTGAGTGAATTCGCCGAAGCGATCATTGGGAGAGGAGAACGAGAACTTACCCCAGATGGTAAAGCAATCCTCGCCCACATCGAGAAGTTCCTTAGGCTCGTGCCTCACCAGGTGT
>JAHEZR010000211.1 GCA_023251005.1 Ignavibacteriota bacterium
TTCCGGCAGACCGGCGAGCATACTCGCAGAGGTGTGGCTGAATTCATTTTGCATAGAGTTCGTCAGAGCAGCACCCATGATGCTGGCGCCGATCGCGCCGCCGAGCATTCGCGAGAGCATCTGTGAGGAAGTCGCGACCCCGAGAACAGCTGAATGGAGGGCGTTCTGCACCGTTGTGAGCAGGGCTGGTGTCTGGACTCCCATTCCTATTCCGATAGCCATTGTTGAGAGAATCATGTAAAGCAAAGGCGTGTTCAGCCCAACGAACGACGCCAAAAGAAATCCGATCGCCATCAAGCTCATTCCCGACACGACCAGTTTCCTCACACCGATCCGATGAAGAAGTTGTCCTGCCGCGATGCTCGCTCCAGACCACCCGAGTGACATCGGGGTGATGACCATTGCGGCTTTCATCGGACTCCCTCCCTGCACACTCTGGATGAAAAGCGGAACAAATGCCACTCCCCCAAAGATCGCAAAGCCTCCGATAAAACCACAGATGTTCGATGCAGTGAATGCTCTTATCTTAAAAAATTCCAGAGAGAGCATGGGCTCAGTTGCTTTCTTCTCGATTTGGATGAAGAGATAAATCATTCCGAGAAAAAGGGCGAGAAAGAGCAGGACTTCACTTGATAGAATCGGTTCGCCTCTCCCTACCTTGAAAAATGCTAGGAGGACAGAGACAATCGCGGTGCCAAGACAAAGTGCACCCTTGTAGTCCACGGAAACTGAACTTACCTTTCGCGATTCATGATATGCGAGACTGATTAGAACGATCGAGGCCAGGCCGAAGGGGATGTTGACATAGAATACCCATCGCCAACTCGCGTTCATGACTATCAGACTCCCGAGGGCGGGCCCGATGATGCTCGAGACTCCCCACACAGCTGCGATGAATCCAAACGCTTTGCCACGATCATGCGGCGGAAAGACAGAACCGATGATGGCAAAGGGTACCGCAGCCATTCCACCAGACCCGATCCCTTGAACGACCCTGTACAAAACAAGCTGGAGCATGTTTTGAGATGTTCCACTAAGGATCGACCCAAGAAGAAAGAATCCAACCGCAGCGAAGAAAACATTCTTACGTCCCCAGAGATCAGAGAGCTTGCCGAACATCGGCATGAAGACAGCGGTGGTTAGCATGTAAGATGAGAACACCCAGCTGTAGAGGTCCAGACCGCCAAGGTCAGCAACGACTGTCGGCATTGCCGTTCCTACTACAGTTGCATCGATGCCTGCCAGAAAAACACCAAGCATTACACCGAGGACGATAAGCCCGACTTTTTGTTCTTTGATCTTATTCTGAACTTGATTCACCAGCTTGCACTCTCAAAAGAATTCGGTTACGAATGTAAGCCAAGCCGATCCCGAAGTCACTTCATACTCTTCATAAAAATCTCAGCCGAAGGGCAGAGTTCGTTGATAATGCACTCGGGACAATTCGGTTTTCGCGCTTGACAGATTCCTCGCCCATGCCAAATAAGAATATTGCCAAAATCAATCCAATCTTTTTTTGGCACAATCTTCATCAAGTCCTGTTCTATTTTCTCGGGGTCCTCTTGCTTCGACAATCCGATCCGCTGCGCCAGCCGACGAACGTGAGTGTCCACGACGACACCTGATGCAATTCCGAAGGCTCCGCCCAGAACGCAATTCGCCGTCTTTCTTCCAACCCCGGGCAACTGAACCAAATCCTCCATCGTTTGCGGAACCTTGCCGCCATGCTTTTCGACGAGCTGCTTGCAACAATTGATGATGGATTTCGACTTCGCCCGAAAAAAGCCAGTCGAACGAATTTCCTGTTCGAATTCGGCGACGTTTGCGTCTGCGTAGTCCTTCGCGGTACGATACTTCTTGAACAAACCTGGAGTGACTTGATTCACTCGTTCATCCGTGCACTGTGCAGAAAGTATCGTCGCTACAAGAAGTTGAAGAGGGTCCTGGTGTTCGAGGGCGATCTTGGGGTCCGGGTAATCTTTCCGTAAGCGTGCAATGATTTTCTTCACTCGTTCCCCGAGTTCCTGCGGAGATTCTTTTTTCTTTGACTTCCTTACCATATTTTGATGTCTCCAAGAACTTGAGAGGCGTTGATGTTCAGCTTCCTGGTCGATGAGTCATAGTTTTCAGATTTGTAGACGATCTCGGATCCAATCCCGCCTCTGGTTTGATCTAAAACTTTGAGATTACCGAAGAGACAGTTGGATCGAACGGAGACCGCCATATCTTTTGGCAATGTAACATGAATACTACCGAAAACACCATTTAAACCGAGGTGATGTTCACCTTCCGCAAGTTCAGCAGAAGTTAGGTTAAGATCGATGTTCCCAAAAATTGCAGAGAGGGCTCCCCCCTTAAAGTTCTTCGAAACAGGTTTGATCGAGATATTGCCGAACACCGAAGTCTGAGAAATTATGTCCGAAGACGCTACAAAGCTCGCCCCGGCTTGAGGTGCGGTAGTGGAGAATGGTTGCTCCGGAGGCCGGGTGAATTCACCTCTTCCCAAAGAACTCGCAGTCTGCGAAGGAAACCGCGTTGCTCTGAGAAGTATACTAATCCCAACGAGGATCAAGATTAAGGGCCAGTACGTCGTAATGAGGTGTGAAAAGCTCGCCACCTCAAGATTGTCCAACAAGAAGAGGACCCCGAGAACGAGAAGAATTATCCCGGGCCAGAATGATCGATCAGATCTTGCCATGAGAAGAATCTCCTTTGAATCCTTCTGTCGCAGTTTTGACCACCTCTAAATCACCTCCTTATCAAGGAGGGGACTAAGGGGAGGTTATACTAACTCACCTTTAGACGTTCGCAGACCTCTTCCAGCGGCCACGCATTGAGTATATTCTTTTTCTCGAGCCACCCCTTGCGTGC
>JAHEZR010000212.1 GCA_023251005.1 Ignavibacteriota bacterium
ACAGACCATTTCACACTACAAAACTCTGGAAAAACTCGGTGAAGGCGGCATGGGTGTCGTGTACAAAGCCCAAGACCTGAAGCTCGACCGCCTCGTCGCTTTAAAGTTTCTCCCCCACCATCTCACTGTTGATGAGACGGTAAAAGCTCGCTTCATCCAAGAGGCGAAGGCTGCATCTGCACTCAACCATCCCAACATCTGCACGATACATGAAATTGATGAAGATGACGGGGAAGCATTCCTCGTGATGGAATATGTCGAGGGGATGACTCTCGGTGAGTGGGTTCGGAAGAAGGCAGAGCAACCCGAGGGATATCGGAAGCTTGATACACAAGAAGCGGTAACTCTTGCTATCCAGATGGCAGAAGGATTGGAGAAAGCGCACGAGAAAGGGATCGTCCATCGGGACATCAAATCAGAAAACATCATGGTCACAGGTGATGGGAGAGCCAAGATCATGGACTTTGGTCTGGCAAAGCTAAGAGGAGTAAGCAAGATCACGAAAACGGGTTCAACCGTCGGAACGCTTGCCTACATGTCGCCCGAGCAGGTGGAGGGTGCTGAGACAGACCACCGCACCGATATCTTCTCCTTTGGTGCGGTCTTTTACGAGATGCTCGCCGGGCAACTTCCCTTCCGAGCTGAGCACGAAGCAGCGCTGATCTACGCGATCATGAACGTCGAGCCGACTCCGCTTATGGACCTCAAGAAAAATATCGATTCTGATCTCGATTGTGTTGTGATGAAATGTTTAGAAAAAGACCGTGAGGTTCGCTACCAGTCGATGAAAGATGTGGGGGTGGATTTAAAGCAGTTCAACTGGGATTCAGAGGGAAATCCAACACCACAGGGACGAAGAGATATTCGAAGTCGTGTGAGATGGAGGAACTCAAAGCTTCCGTGGTTAGTGGCAACAACACTAATTATTCTCGTTACCATTGCTTTCTATATCCTCTTACGATCAAAGTTCGATTCTCTGGACAGGAATTCCATCGCCGTGATGTACTTTGAGAACATTCCTGATCCGCAAGATCAGGACAAAACTGCCAAGGTGATCACGAACCTCCTCAATACAGGACTCTCAGAATCGAAGTCCCTGAAGGTGATGAGTACTCAGCGATTGTACGATATCCTGAAACAACTCGGCAAAGAGGATTTAAAAGTGATCGACAAAGGTATTGCCTCGGAAGTGGCAAAGAGGGCTGGAGTCAAATGGATTTTGACAGGAGCGATTATTCAGTCGAAGCCGACAATCGTCGCGACAGTCGAAGTGTCGGAAGCAGAAGGGGGAAAAATTCTTTCTGCCGAGAAGGTTGCTGGATCTTTTGGTGATGACGTCTTCGCCATTGTAGACAAAATGAGTGCAAAGATCAAGGGGAGCTTAGTCTCATCACGAGAGGAACGAGCAGAACCTACAAAAGCGGTGGCAGATATCACCACCCATTCACCTGAGGCGTACCGGTACTATCTCGAAGGACTCGATATGATGAACAAGCTCTATTTTCATGAGGCGGAAACATCATTCAAGAAAGCTCTTGCAATCGATTCCACGTTTGCAATGGCTTACTTTTGGCTGGCGGGTGTGACAGGTATGGGTGGGTGGTCGAGTTTGCCGGGTACTGAGTTTTCCCCACTAATGCGAAAGGTATATGTCCAGAAAGCTCTTCAGTATTCGGATCGAGTGACTAGGCAAGAACGCGATCGGATCAGGGCAGAGGAACCTGTCTTCTTGAATAATCAATCAGAGGCTATTCGAAGGTTGCAGGACTATCTCAGCACCTATCCTGATGACAAAGAAGCCCACCTTCGTTTAGGAACAGTTTACCTTTACAATAACGAACTTCCGATGTGTATCCAGGAGCTAACGAAGGCTATCGAATTGGATCCACTCTATAAGCGGGCTTATGACGATCTTGCAGTTGCTTACGAGCAAGCCGGAGATTTTGAAAAATCGCTCTGGGCTATCAATAAGTATATCTCCCTTGCTCCGGACGAAGCAAACCCGTACGATACACGTGGGCACCTGTATTTGGTACACGGGAAATTCAGTGAGGCGATCGATTCGTATAAGAAAGCCCTTTCAATTAAGCCCGACTTTGATTATTCGCTGATTAGTCTTGGTCAAGTGTACATCTATGCAAAGGAATTCTCCAAAGCGGACAGTTTCTACCGAGTTCTCAAGGCGAGTAATGATCGAACTGTAAGCGCTCGGGGACGAACGGGACTTGTCGACCTTGCCTTATATCAAGGGAAATTCAGAAATGCCCTGGTAGAAGCCGATGAACTTCTCAATATGGGAGACCAAAACCAACAATCGAGCAGAGACCGACAACTTGTTTTTCATTCGCGGCGTGGCTTGATTTTCACGATGATGAGAAATTTTCCTGCTGCGGTCAGCGAGGCTGAACAGTTCGCACGTATTGCGCGGCAGAACGATCTAGCCGCTCCGGTTTATGCGCGGCATTGGTATGTAGCCGTTCTTGCCCAAAACGGCGATCTCAAAAAAGCAGAGGCCGTTGCCGCTGAGATCAAGAGGGACATCGAGCTTAGTGATACGCAGGCAATCGGTCAGTACTGGATGGCGAGAGCGTGGATCGAACGGATGAAAGGAAACTTAACAGCGTCATTGGCAGCGTTCCAGAAATCTGTTATGAATAACAACGCGTACGGTAGCCATCTCATGCTTGGACGTACGTATCTTGAGGCAGATATGCTTGGGGAAGCAGTTTCCGAATTAGAGAAACAGGAGGCGAACTACACCGATGATCGACGTGTTCTCTCCGGGGCACAAATCTACTACTATTTGGGAATCGCCTACGAAAAGTCCGGTTGGACGCAGAAAGCGATTGGTCAGTACGAAGAATTTT
>JAHEZR010000213.1 GCA_023251005.1 Ignavibacteriota bacterium
TCTTCCACGAACCTTCTCGGGTACGAGATCAATGAGCCACGAGATGAATGGGACACCCGAAAAGAGTCCCGAGAGTGATGCGATGGAGAAGACGATGAGAAAAACCCAGATTCGGGAGTCCCCCCAACTGCCGAGAGTCGCGAAGGGAACAAGTGCTGCAACAATCCACAAGATCCTGTGCGCTGCTGCGTATCGCAAAACGAGAACTCGACGTTCCCCCGTCCGCTCAAGGATTCGAGAAGCCTGAATCTGGAAAAGATTTACTGCCGCGGGGATCGCTGCGAGGAGACCGAAAACAAACTCATTCGCCCCGAGCGCGATTGCAAATCCCGTGAGAACAATTCCGCCCGTGAAAACGCCCATCACGCCAGCGACAGAACTCTCAAGGAAACATTTCTTGAGGCTCTTGCTGATGAGGGGATCAACGCCGATCGAAAAGTCGTCGAGGTGAAGGGAGAAAACGTTCTTGAGTTTCTGAAGAAGAGCCCCCATAGCTTTAAGAGAAGAAGGTCAGAGAAGATTCAGTGGATGAATCTCATGGTTGGTCGCTTGCTTCGAGCCAGCGGATACGGCCGCTCAGGTTTTTTCTAAATTCAAATAACTGCATGACTTTTCTGAATTCAGCTTCTGTGCAGTCAGAGATCCCCTTGTCTTCCGCCCAGCCATTCGAGATCGGAACGGGAACACCAAAGGTTCTCACCCCTAAATTGGACCACTCAAAGTTTTCAAATGGTTTCCAGTTGCAGGACCAAAGAACATTTCTGTAATTCGGGAAAAGTCCATAAGGCCACGCAGTCGGATAACATTGACTGTCTTGAAAAGTTCCGTCAAAGACAAGTGCGTTCTGTGCAGGATTTGCTCTCCAGAACGATCCATCTTCTTGCGGCAGCATCAATCCCGTACAATCGGAAGCCATGAAAGCAATCTCGGGGTTGTAGGACTTCACCATGTCTCGCAGCTCTTTGCACAAAAGCATGAATGCTCTGTCTGCATATCCGGGGTACTCACCAGCAGAGAGATCACCAATCTTTGTTGTGAAAGTTTCATCCCAGTTTAGACCATCGATTTCCTTTCCAAATTCCGTGAGCAACGCCATCAGATATCCACAGAAGAACTCCTTCACCTTTGGATGGAGGGGATTCATGATATATGTCTGCGCAAGTGTATCGGGTCCACCCCAATGATGTTTTCGGAGTTGGCCGTCAGGCTCACGAAAGATAATGTCCTCTGAATAATTTGGTGCCCCGGAATCAATGGCCATGCCGTCCGCGTAGTAAAGGATGACACGGAAGCCTCGCTCTTTTGCATACGCAACCCGTTTGTGCATGTCGGCGAGTGTCATCGGGATTTTGTCTCCAGTTGGCATTGTCATCCATTCCGCGAGCAGCTTTCTTGTCGATTCATCATAACTGTAGTGACCGAGGAGATCGTACCAGCCGTGGAGTGTCATCACGACGCGGCGCCGGTCGGCCGGCGACAACAGCTCACTCAGCTTATCAATGTCTCGATGCCAGCCCTCACCCTTCTTGCTCATATAATCATAGTCTACCATTGCAATCTCATGAAGCCAGCTTGGACCGGATGGGCAATTCGGGATCACTCGCTGAAAGTACGATCGCAGTGCAGTATCTGCATCCCCGTCGTGAATGTACAGAGCAAACGTCCTTTTTTGAAATTGCTGTGATCTCGCCCCGTGCAGGAACTTACAGGAGAAAACACCTGAAAAGTCCGTTGTTGGAAGCGAAATTCCCGTACTAAAGAACGGATCAGCATGGTGTGCGAGATGGAGTCTCGACTCGGTCGAGTATTCATCCACCAGCGGGATAGCAAGACGCTCCGCGCCCTCGCTCCCCCAATCTCCTGCGCATTCATAACGCCACGCTCTCCGTTTCTGTGACGATGTTCTTAATCCTCTTCCATCAAACAGAGGGACGAAAAGGAATCGCTCATCATAAGGCAACTGGATGTTCCAGTTCCACTTCAGGAGAACGTCTGAATACAGGATATCCGTTGATTTGAGGTCGACGATGCACATCACCGGCGTTCCCGATTCGTCCGGGCTTTCTACTCTCCATTCAAAGTGAAGATGGACGGGCTCTTCAAGTCCGACCGTACAAGTGAATGCCGCCGATCTCTCATCATGTCGAAGGAGAGTTGCCGTTGTGACCACCCCTATTTGACTGGACTGACTTTGCCCGAGCTCACAGATCGACGAAACACGGTGAATTGTCACCAGTTCGATTCTTCCATCAGTGATCGAGAGGAGATGACCGTCTTCTGACAAGACGAGTTTCCAAATTGCATTGGATAGCTGGATCGTGTTCATCCTCTTATCTTCTTAAGTCTCAAATCACAAATACCCAATCTATGACCTTTACACATCCAATCTGAAGTCTACCACGCCACCCTTCTTATAGATCTGCAAACATTGCCGATGGATTCTATCGCATGCAACTCCATCCGTGAGGGCGACGGCACGGCTTAGGGGAATAATTTTCGTTGCTGGTTTTTTCTTAAGTCGGTGCTCTTTCATTCGTAAACTCAACTCGCAAAAGCTTTTCCCCCATTTTTTTAACTTTCCACGCGCATCGTAGAAGCCTCCATAGGCACTCGTATCAGTGGAGAGTGGAGTGTCTTGTAGCGGCCAGTTCAGCCAGCCAGCAGATGAACCTTTAGTCGTCTGGATGTAAAGCCTTGAGAACTCATCTTGTTGTTCTTCAGTCCGATAAGGAAGAATCCCACCCCAGAACGTCGGAGAACCCCCGCCGTAGTAACTGAACTCTTCAAAGATAATTGGTTTTTCGATGTTGCAATAACGAGTATTAACGAGAAGTGCCGACAGACTTTTGTCGACATT
>JAHEZR010000214.1 GCA_023251005.1 Ignavibacteriota bacterium
AGATGTGTTTCACGTGGAACCGACTCTTCTGAATACTCAGAGGGAATACGAAATCATTGTTGTTGGAGCTGGCCATGCAGGTATTGAGGCAGCCCTTGCAGCTTCAAGAATGGGGTGTTTAACCGCGCTTCTAACGATGGACCTCGATTCAATCGGCAGGATGTCGTGCAACCCAGCAATTGGGGGGTCTGCAAAGGGCCACTTGGTTCGAGAAATTGATGCTCTGGGTGGAGAGATGGGGAAGATAGCGGACGAGACTGGTATTCACTTTCGGATGCTGAACAAGTCAAAGGGTCCAGCTATTTGGTCTCCCAGATGCCAAAATGATAGGGATTGGTACAGTCGAGAGGCAAGAAGAAGGGTGAACTCCCAAACTGGACTTTCCGTCCTTGTTGGTACAGTAAAGGACCTCGAGATCTCCGGCAGGCAGGTGGTCGGTATCCTCACAGATTCTGGATGTCGGATTAAGTGTCGATCTATTATCCTGTGTGCCGGTACGTTTCTTAATTCAGCAATGCACACTGGGTTATCGAGAACTGAGGGTGGAAGATATGGTGAAAGAACGGCGTCAGGGCTTTCCGAAAGGCTTGCAAGCCTCGGATTCGTCACAGGAAGGCTGAAAACAGGCACCCCCCCACGAGTTGCAAAACAGAGCATTGATTTCTTGGCTACTGAGATTCAAATGCCCGACATTCCACCAGTCCCTTTTTCGTTTGAGAGATCTAAGATTGGAAATGAGCAGATCCCAATGTACTTGACCTATACAAATCCCAAGACTCATAGAATATTGAGGACGGGTTTCGATGAGTCTCCTATGTTTACAGGAAGGATAAAGGGGGTTGGGCCCCGATATTGTCCATCGATTGAAGACAAAATCAACAGATTTGCTGATCGAGAACGACATCAGATTTTCTTGGAACCTGAAGGCTATGACACGAACGTAGTATACATAAACGGATTCTCAACAAGCCTCCCGAAGGAAGTCCAAGTGAAAGCACTCAGGACTGTTCCAGGCCTTGAGAAGTGCGTGTTTCTGAGACCAGGATATGCAGTTGAATATGACTATTTTCCACCGCACCAACTTGAGCACACACTTGAAACGAAGCTAATCCGCGGATTGTTCTTTGCAGGTCAAATCAATGGAACTAGTGGCTACGAAGAAGCGGCTGCTCAAGGTATTATTGCTGGCATTAATGCTGCGCTAAGTACCAGAGGTGAAGAACCCTTCGCTGTTCAAAGAAGCGAAGGCTACATAGGAGTAATGATTGACGACCTAATAAATAAGGGAACCGATGAACCATACCGTATCTTCACCTCGCGCGCGGAGTACAGGTTACTGCTAAGACAAGACAATGCCGATTCAAGACTCATGAGGAAGGGCTATGCGCTCGGATTGGTAAAACAAGAGTTGGTTGATCGCCTAAACGAGAAAGAGAAAAGAATCCATGATGCAAAAAAGGTCCTCTCGAAAAAAACAGTGTCGCCCGAGATGATCAATGGTATCCTGGAAAATTCAGGCAGCAATCCGATTCACGAAGACATGGCACTGATTCAGATCCTCAAGAGACCAGAGATTGGGCTCAAAACCCTGTTTTTGCTAGACGAAGTGAGATCCGATCCCAGAATGAACGTGCTTCTTGACGACTCTTCATCGATGGAGAGAGTCGAAATTGAAACGAAGTACGAAGGCTACCTAAAGAGGCAAGAAGAACAGGTTAGACAATTCGAGAAGCACGAACGTATGATCATCCCGGAGGGATTTGAATTCACTAAGGTGAGATCGCTTAGCAATGAAGGAAAAGAAAAGCTAGATCGGATCAAGCCCCGCTCGATCGGTCAGGCGTCAAGAATAAGCGGCGTGACGGCAGCCGATCTTTCTGTTCTCATGGTCTCGCTAAAGCAATGTAGTTCCACATGGAACGACAACGAGTAGAAAATCCATCATTCTTTTCAAGCCCAGAGTATCTCGCACGAAATGTATGTGAGCGTAACGGAATAAATATCACGGAGAATCAATTCATATCGTTGATCCGGTTTGTTAGACTTCTCAAGGAATCGAACACGAGCGTAAACCTGCTCTCTCGGACGGACATAGGAAACATTTGGACTAGCCATATTCTCCACTCAATTTCTCCATTGTTCTATCTCGACATCCCACACGGTGCGACTGTCTTGGACCTTGGATCCGGCGGAGGACTTCCAGGTATTCCTCTTTCTATCTTGCGCGATGACTTAAGGGTTACGCTACTCGATTCGATTGCAAAGAAAACAGCAGCACTAGAGTGGATTATTGCGGAAGCAGGATTGACGAATGTCTCCGTCGTTACCGCTCGAGCGGAAGAATTGGGAAAGCAACCAGCTCACCGGTTCGACATCGTAGTGGCAAGAGCCGTTGCATCTCTTAGTGATCTCATAAAATGGAGCAAATTATTGGTGAGAAAACCAGTCGAAAATCAAATGCAGTCGAGTGAGCATGATTCTGGGAAACAAAGGAAACTCGGCTTGCCCTGCTTGCTCGCTTTGAAGGGTGGGAATCTGGAAAACGAGATCGCAACGGCGAAAAGAAAAACCGGTGAACGCAACATTACAACGATCGACCTTGTCTTTTCGGGTGCCGACAATGCCGGCCTGGAAGACAAGAAATTGGTAACAGTAGAATTCTAATCGCTATAACCGTTATTGTATGCCCACCCAAGACACTCAATTCAAGGAGCTCTCTGCTTTGCTCACGGAACAGCGAAATCCGTTCTCGCAAGAGATTGACCGTCTGTCTACGGCATCGATTTTGAGGATCATCAACGCAGAGGATAAGCTCGTTCCTGTTGCGGTGGAGCGAGAAATACCTTACAT
>JAHEZR010000012.1 GCA_023251005.1 Ignavibacteriota bacterium
AGTTCAAAGTCTACGCCGTGCCTGCGATCTTCATCAATGATGAACTTGAATCGTATGGCAATTCGATAGGCTTGGAATTGCAGAAGCGTTTAGAAAAGGAATCAATAAACAGTAACAATGAGGAGGTCACAATGGAAAATAAAAGTTTTGGCCGAGCGGTCGTCGCCGGACTAGCCGGAACTGCTGTAATGACCATCATCATGCTCGAGGGACCCTTAATGGGAATGCCAGCAATGAACATCGGGCGGATGCTTGGCGGTTTTATGGGTATCCCAGAAGCACCCGGTTGGGTTGTGCATTTCATGATCGGTACTATCCTTGCGATGATCTACGTCTATGTGTTCTCAACGAGACTGCCAGGATATCCGTGGCTGCGAGGGACTCTTTACGCGGTGTTACCATGGTTTGCCTCCCAGATTCTGGTCAACCCAATGATGGGGGCTGGCGTTTTCGCCTCGAACACGCCAGCGCCTTTCATGATGGTGATGGGAAGTCTCATGGGACATGTCATCTACGGCGCGGTCGTCGGTGGGGTTTACGGAGGCCGGAGTTCCAAACAATCACTTGCTGTATCCCAAAGCTAACAGATTCATTTGCCATCAAAAAAAGGAGTTAGGCTTATGTCGAAGTATGCGATTCTTTTACTGACTGAACCAGGGAGCCATGAAGCCATGGCAAGAGCGTATCACGCTCTGTCGTATGCAACCGACCTACATGAGAGCGGATTTGAAGCTCAAATAATTTTCGACGGCGCTCGAACCGTTTGGTTGCAGGAGTTCGTGAAAACGGATCACCCCCTACGAAAACTGTTCGACTCCACTAAACAGAAAGGTCTGATAGGTGGTTATTGTCCGATGTGTGCGGACTCATTCAAGGTAGACAGAAAAATCGCCACCGCACTTAATTTAAAAGAATTGGATGAATACAATCGAAATCCAAGTGTCGGAAAGCTTGCGCGTGAGGGATTCAACCTCATTACTATCTAAAGGATGGAAGAACCAACCAACTAGTTGCTGTCGCGATAAACTTAATCACTAGATCAATCATCTAAAATAAGGAGTCACCGCAATGAAAACATTCCTTTCATTCTTGCTCGTCCTCATTCTGAGCTTGGCAGTAACGATGTCCGTTTCTGCTCAGGCAAAGAAGGCGATGAAAGAAGTCACCCTAACCGGTGAAATCATTGACACAAAGTGCTATCTCACCGGTATGATGGGTGGCAGTGGAGAAGAACACAAACAGTGCGCAATTGACTGCATCAAGGGTGGCTTACCTGTTGGTGTTCTCGAGAAGAAAACCAACAAGGTCTATGTCGTGGTACCCAAGGCAGGGACCAAAGGCGCCAACGAAGAAGTGGTCCAGTACGCTGCTCAAACCGTAAAGCTCACGGGCACCGCTGTTGAAAAAGGGGGAGAGAAGTTGTTCGTCTACTCTACTGTGGAGCCGGCGAAGTAAAGTGAAGGAATGGGGAGAGGAGGGATTGGTGGGGACCCTCCTCTTTCTTATTCTTCGAAACCGACCCTGCTTGCATTTCCCGAGAAACTTCGCCATCTTTTTCCATCGGGAACGGAGAGGCAATTGCATGCGTTTACCTTACCGAAAGAAGTCCTTTTTCATCATTAGATAAGGATCTGTGAGAGATGGAAGTGAACCTCATTACAGCACTGATCGCAGGTGTCCTGTCGTTTGCGTCCCCTTGTGTTCTGCCAATCGTTCCGGGCTATCTATCGTTCATCACCGGGATGGGCCTGGATCAGCTCACTCAAAAAGAAGGTCGCAATCAAGTTCTCCGGACGGCGTTTCTGAACAGCGTGATCTTCGTTTTAGGATTCTCCGTCATCTTTGTCATGCTTGGAGCTTCCGCGACTGCTGTCGGAAAGTTCTTGCAGGAGTACACGGGCATTTTCTCCAAGATCACAGGTGCGGTCTTAGTTCTCTTTGGTCTCCACATGATTGGAGTTATAAAAATCCCTTTCTTACTCTACGAGAAGAGGATTCATCAAGAAGGAAAATCCGTAGGGGGCCTCCGATCGTTTACCGCGGGACTCCTCTTCGCGTTTGGCTGGACACCGTGCATCGGTCCCATCCTCGCTGGTATCCTTGCGATCGCTGCCACGACAGAAACAGCACAGCAAGGGATGGCGTTGCTCGGAATCTACTCGTTAGGACTGGGAGTTCCGTTCATCCTTTCTGCGGTTTTCCTCAACGCGTTTTTCGCCGCATTCTCAAAAATAAGGATGCATCTTCATAAGGTCGAAGTCGCTGGAGGAGTGATTTTGGTCGCTCTCGGTGTCCTGATATTCTTTAATAAGCTGGGCCTGATATCACAGGAATTATCGTTCATTAATCCCGAAAACCTCCTTATGAATGAAACTTCGATCGAAGCACCAACCGTCAATGTAGCAGCCGCAGACACAAACAAAGTTTCAGCTTGGACAGAGAATGATTCAAAAAGATTTGACTTTGAACTCACAACGATCGATGGCAAAAATATCCGGCTTTCGGAATTCAGGGGAAAAGTTGTCGCAGTAAATTTCTGGGCACCCTGGTGCGGACCGTGCCGACAGGAAACCCCTGGATTCGTAAAGGTCTATAAGAAATATCAAGACCAAGGGTTGGTCATCATCGGAATAGCTGCCCAGACAAATGAGAAGGAAGTGAAGAAGTTTGTTACAGATCACGAAGTCCCCTACCTCATTGGAATCAGCGACAAAGCCGCTGAGCAGTACAACATCATTGGACTGCCCACTACCTACCTTTTCGACAGGGACGGCCGTGAAGTGACTCACTTCATGGGTTTTGCGCCCGAGGCTCGGCTCGAGAGTGCTCTGAAGAAAGTT
>JAHEZR010000215.1 GCA_023251005.1 Ignavibacteriota bacterium
TCGGCTTTGATGGGAACAAGCTCAGCCTGCTCGCCAATGCCAGCATTGCCGGGCGCACAGTAGATTTTTTCTACTCGCTGGCTCTGGAGAAGCTTCCAAACAAGAGCATGCTCTCTACCGCCAGAACCGACAACCAAGATCTTCATCCTTAACACCGATGAATCTAAAGAACTTATCTTGGAGCACCGAAAAGCCGCCTCCGCTATTCAACCAGGAGCTCGAATGTTCTCGCGAGGTCGGCTGTCAATCGTTTTCGGTTAAATTTCTCGACGTAATCCTCACTCGGACTAACGAGAGTCCCAGCCTCAAAGCGTTTGTAAAGCAACTTGATCGCGGAGGCGATAGCATCCACATTATCTGGATCGGCGACGACCCCGGCGCCAGAATCTTGAATCGTTGTCTTTGCAACGCCGTCGGGGACACATCCGAGAATGGGCTTTCGCGCACCGAGATATTCAAAGAGCTTTCCGGTAGACATCATGTCCTCCCCTCTTCCCTTCCCGACGATCAGCCACAAGACGTCTGAGGACATGAGATGACGGACACAATCGCCGTGGTCCACATACCCCACGACTTTCACGACATTTTGAAGCCCCAATCTCCTGACGAGCTTCAAGTTCTCTTCACGAAAGTGACCGACGAAGCACGCTTCGATTCCATCCCGGAGATCTGGCTGCTCCTGAAAGACCTTTGACAATGCACGAAGGAAAGATTTTGGTGACCGTTTATCGATGAAAGTACCAGAGTATGTGATGCGCATCTTTCGTTTCCCACTGGGTCGGGTAGCACCGTTAAGCTCGAAATCACTCGGATCAAAACCCTGTGATATGATTTCAACGTCCTGGTATTGGAGAAAGGGATAGCGTATCAGGAGAAGTTCCTTAATTCGGCGATTGATCGTGATGATCTTGTCACATGCGCGAAGGACCCTCTTTTCAAGTCGGTGGTGAAGCCAACGGTGAAGTGGCGTAAAGTAAAAATGATATGGGTTATCGAGCCATGCATCACGATAATCCAAAACGAGAGGAAGTCCAAATTTCTTCTTCAGATGCAGGCCGACCAGGAAGTCTGTATAGGGAGGAGTTGTTGCGAAGATGAGATCAAATTTCTCCCGACGAAGCAGCTCGGTAGCGGCACGACAGGCTTTTCGTTTCCATGCGATTTTGTTATCTGGCACAAAAAAAAACTGGCTCGCCACGTTCAAGCTTTTCCGAAGCCATTCTCTCGGCATTCTTACCACATTTCCATTCTTAGAATCACCCCTCCTGAAAAACCGTATGGGGTCGATAGAGTCCGTCCGAATAACGGTGACATTGAGGGGCTCTATCTCTTTTAGTAGTGACGCGTCCCGAGCGAAATAAGTGCCAGGCGTCACCGTAAGTACCGTCGGTTGCCAGTCATACTGTGGGAGGTACTTTACAAACTTGAGAGTGCGCTGGACTCCACTGAGTCCCATCGGAGGGAAGTAGTATGCGATGACAAGAACCTTTCTCACAGGACCATGAGCTCCTTGGAAGCTTTGTTCAGTACGACACTCTTTCCATTCAAGACGACCACATCATCTTCAATTCGCACACCACCACTGCCCGGAAGATAGATTCCCGGCTCGATGGTGATCACGTTCCCCGCCTGAAGCCGATACGAGCTCTGCCATGAAATTCGAGGCGGCTCATGCACTTGAAGGCCGATTCCATGCCCAAGTGAGTGGCCGAAATATTTGCCATAGCCACTCTTCGAGATGTAGGTTCGCGCCACTGCATCAAGCTCTTTCGCCATCACGCCGGATTTTACCGCATCGAGCGCGCTGAGTTGTGCGTCATACACAATGCGGTAAATATCCCGGAGTTTATTTGTCGGTTTCCCGACTGCAACGGTTCGTGTAATATCGCAGCAGTAGCCATGATACACACATCCAAAGTCAAGCGTTACGAAATCTCCCTTCCGAATTTTTTTCTCTGAAGCGAGCCCATGCGGGAGGGCACCTCGCGTTCCACTCGCCACGATTGTCTCGAAAGCATCGCGCTCCGCACCATAGGATTTGTGGAGATAAGAGATTTCGGCTGAAATATCGAGCTCACGGATCCCTGGTCGGATGGCGTGTAGGACTTTTTGAAAAACCATGTCAGAAATCGCTGCAGCTCGCTTGATTAATTCGATTTCACCTTCTTCTTTGACAGAGGAGATACTTTCGACGACATCTGCCTGAGGAAGAAAGCTGACCCTTGGGAATGCCTTCTTGAGCTTCTGGTATTCCGAGTACGGGAGGTAGTTTCCTTCTACTCCAACACGACGTAATCCCCTCAAAAGTTTTCTCTTCTCTAATTCATCGAAGAGGCTGCTCTCTGCAACTGCGATCTTCAGCCCCTTCACCTCATGATGAGACTGCTCCTCATACCTGAAATCGGTAAGAAATAATCCCCCGTCCGTTTTGACGAGACATGACCCGTTCGTGCCGGAAAATCCCGTGAGATATCGGACATTTGGAAGATGGCTGATGAGTAATCCATCGAGCCTGAGCTCTTCAAGTTTCTCTTGGATTCTTTTTATGCGCTTTGTCGACATCGGGGATTCAACTGAGAATCAGACCTGATAATTGGGAGGCTCCTTCGTCATCTCGACGTGGTGAGGATGACTCTCCTTAAGGCCTGCTTCCGTCATACGGATAAATTTTGCCTTTCGCTTCATCTCTGCAATATCTCTTGCCCCGCAATACCCCATCGCAGCTCGAAGTCCACCGACCATCTGGAAAACCGCCTCGCCAAGGAAACCTTTGTATGGCACTCTACCCTCAATTCCTTCCGGAACCAACTTTTGCAG
>JAHEZR010000042.1 GCA_023251005.1 Ignavibacteriota bacterium
GTCCGCTTGAGATCGGGCCAGACACCGTGCTCAATGAGGGCATCGAGGGCGTTGAGGACGAGATAGCCGCCGTCGGCCTCAAGGAGTGAACCTGGCTTAATCTGCATAAAGTTCGTTCTCCACGCTCCTCCCTTGTCGATGATTCGCTCGATGGTGCCAAAGAGATTCCGATACCTCGGGTTTGTTTCTATGACAATTGGGATCCCTTTTGTTGAGGAGTTGTCGACGAGCACATTCACCTGATACTCTAAGAAGCGCTCTTCATCGCTCGGGGCCGCTTTCGGGAAGATGGAAGTCTCCGGTTGCACTTCCTCTTTCTTAAAGCGAGATAGGTTATTCATGATGTGATCCTGGACGTCGCTAAAATACGAATGGAGCTTGGCGTTATCGTATCGCGCTTTGATTGCATCAATACTTTCTTTCACGAGAGGGAGTGCGATCTTCGCATCAAGGTCATCGAACGACTCCTTAGCCTTCCGTTCTATGTTTCGCATCTCACGAAAAACGAGCTCCATCTGAGAGTCCAGCGCCGCATGGATCTCCGCGATGGTCTTGTATTGCTCCTCGGGAAATTCTCCCTTATCCACCATTTGCCGAAGTTGGTCGATCGCGACTGTCTGTCCGTTTACGACGGGTGAGATCTCTGGCTTAACGACGGGCCCAACCTGAACCTGCACCAACTCGAATTGCTTTTCCTTCACTTTCTTTTCGAAATCTTTCAGGACACTTCGCTGACGACTTTGGAAATGCTCGAGAACGGATTTCCTCTGTTCCTCATATCGCCGACTCTCGAATACTGCGGGAATGTTCTTCACTAGATCCTCTACCAGCGCATCCATATCTTCCTTCAACGCGTTCCCTTTTCCTGCTGGGAGCGAGATCATGATCGGCTCATCGGAGTTCTTGAAACTGTGGACGTAACACTTATCCATAAGCGTTGTCGGTCGATCAGCGAATTCTTGCAAGAGGCGTTTGATGGTTGTCGTTCTTCCAGTCCCGGAGAAACCGGTGACAAAGATGTTGTAACCGAAGTGCCTCATACCGAGGCCAACTCGGAGTGCACGCAGAGCCCGGTTCTGTCCGATAATCTCCTTTGCGGGCTTCACTTGATCGGTAGTTTCAAACCCGAGGGAATTTGGGTCGCAGTGCCAGCGAAGATCCTTGATCGGGACTTCCGGGTGGCTGTTCTTATTAGCGAGTTTTGGTGAATGGGAGGATCTTGAGGCTTTCATAAGTCGAGGTCAAATAAAATTCCGTGGATCAGTATTCCTTCCGGGTAGAATAAACATTCATCAGAAGGCCAACCATAATCAAGGAGGTAACCAGCGACGAGCCGCCATAACTGAGGAACGGCAGGGGGATGCCGATCACCGGCGTCAATCCCATGGACATCCCAATGTTGATGAAAATGTGGATGGCAAAGATGGAGGTGATGCCGATCGCCGTCAGACTCGCAAATTTATTTTTTGCTATCGAGGCAGTACGAACGCCACGAAAGAGCAAGAAGATAAAAAGAGATAAAACGACCACCGCACCGATAAAGCCGAACTCTTCTCCGGGCACGCAGAAAATAAAATCCGTCCATTGTGCCGGAATGAACCGAAGCTGTGTTTGTGTGCCTTGAAGGAATCCTCTCCCAAAGAGTCCCCCTGAGCCGATTGCGACTTTCGCTTGGAGTGCGTTGTATCCGGCCCCCAAAGGATCGACGTCGGGCGAGAGGAACGTCGCAATGCGCTTCTGCTGATAGAGCGGAAGCCTACTGAAGACATATTGTACCGCAACTCCAACAACAACGGACGTTGAGAAAACCACGGTTGACGTGAAGAAATCCCTTCTGAGCACCAGGAGAAGCACCAAGACACCAATAATTGCAACGATGAAGCTGGTTGTATTCACCAGCGCAGCGGCAGCGACAATCACTGGGGAGATCATCGCAAGCGCTGTAAAGACCGATGCTCCAGCCCAATAGAGGATCGCAGGGAACATTGCAAAGAAGACCACCGCTGTCCCGGCATCGGGCTGGAGGATGATGAGCGTAACTGGCAAGAGCAGAAGTGCCGTTGTCGTGATGAGTCCTTTTGTGCTTTCAATCTCTGTCGTCGGTTTTGATAGGTAGGCCGCAAAGGCGAGGACCGTCGTGAGTTTTGCAAACTCGGACGGCTGGCCACCAATCACTCCAAAACCAACCCAGCTTGTCGCTCCGGAAACAGTTTTGCCGCGCCCGAGAACGAAAATGAGAAGGAGGACTGAGACCAGATAGAGCGGGATTGCAGCGGACTGAAAAAGACGACGCGGCATTAGCATCACCAGTGCCATACCGAGGAAGCCGGTCACTGCCCAGACAACCTGCCGATGAAAATTCACCGAGGCTCCTGCCGTGTGGGTAGCGCTGTAAACAGATACGAGCCCGATGATTACAAGGGCGAGGACAGTGAAAAACGTCTTGAAGTCAAAATATTCTTTGAAGTAGGCGTTCATTGTGTTGAGATAGCCTGGAGATTTGTCGCAGGAGGCTTCGGACGTGCACTCTCCTCTTTCAGATATTTATCAATCAGTTTTCCTGCAAGGGGAGCCGCCTGCGTGCCGCCAAATCCGGCGTTTTCCATGAGCACAGAAACAGCAATCCGAGGGTTGTCGACAGGGGCAAACCCGATAAACCATGCGTGAGCTTTTCCATGGGGATTTTCTGCGGTTCCCGTTTTCCCTGCAATGTCGATTCCAGGGATGCGGGCTGCTCTTCCCGTCCCCCCATCCCCATTGACGACAAGATACATTGCCCTGCGCATGAGATCCCATACTTCCGGGTCGACGGGAATCGGTCTGCTCGTCTGAAACACGGAATCGATCTTTCCAATCCTTTTATTATCGATCGCTCGAACTGCATGTGGCTGATAGATCGTTCCGCCATTCGCGAGTGCCATCGCATAAGAGGCCATCTGCAGTGGAGACGCACCCAACTCGCCTTGCCCGATTGCAAGGCTCACGAGGTATCCCTTTGTCCACTTTCCCTTCCCGTAGACCTTGTCAAAATATTCTTCCGAAGGGAGAAGCCCAGCCGTCTCCTCACCGATATCGATTCCCGTCGGTGAGCCGAATCCGTAAAGCGCCCCATACTTCGTCCAAAGATCGAATCCAGTCTTCAGCATTAAGTTATAAAAGAACACGTTACAGGATTTTTCAATTGCCTCGACCACATTTACAGAACCGTGTCCGGTTGTCGTATGGCACTTGAAAATTCTGTTTCCGAACCGGAAGGATGCCCGACAGGTAATTCGCCAATTCGTATCGATGATTTTTTCTTGGAGGGCGGCAGTTGCCAACACCATCTTGAAGGTTGAGCCCGGAGGATACCGCGTCATCGTCGCGCGGTTGAAGAGAGGTTTATCACTGTGGGAGTTCAGAGAATCCCAAATCTCTGGGGGTGTGACGCCGCTGAAGTTTGCCAGATCGTAATCAGGCTTGCTCGCCAGCGCAAGGATTTCCCCATTACGCGGATCGAGTGCTGCGATCGCCCCACGCTTGTCCTTCAGTAGCTCTTCTGCAAGCGCCTGAAGTTCCGCGTCAATGGAGAGGTAGAGATCGAACCCCTCTCTTGGCGAAATATCGTTCTTCCCATTATCGAGGGGACCAATGATTTGTCCTCGCGCATTTACGAGACTGTACTCAAATCCCTTTTCTCCACGAAGCACCGCCTCGTATTTTGCCTCGAGGCCACCTGCTCCAATGAGGTCGCCGGGCTTGTAAAATGCGCCCGCGTCGATGAGTTGTCGGTCAGAAATCTCACGCGCGTAGCCAAGGAGATGAGAAGCTCTCGCATCCGTGCGATAAGATCGGCGCGTTTCCACCTGATAACCGACGCCGGGCAGCCGGTCTCGATTCTCTTCGACTAATGCAAGTGTCCGAAATTCTACGTCACGCTTGACGCGGGCAGGAGCGAAAACAGAATATTGCCGTCCACGCTTGATGCGCTCCTTGATGATACTTGTGTCGATGTTCAGGATAGACGAAAGAAGGGGAAGAGCATGTTCTTTGAATTCACTCGGTGTAACGGTGATCGTATACGCTGCGCGGCTGTCGACGAGGAGCTTCTTGTTCCGATCAAAAATGTAGCCTCGGATAGGCTCTCTCACGACGGTGCGGATGCTGTTCTCTTCCGCCTTCTTTCCGTATTGCGCCTCACTCACAAGCTGCAACTGAAAGAGGCGTACGATGAACAACAATGCCACCAGTGAGATGATCACGTAGAATGCTCTGCTGCGTGTAGCCTGTAGAGATTCTTCAGTCATCGTGGAAGAACCCTATCTCCTCTCACGCGTGAATATCCAAAGATGGGCAGGAAGCTCAGCGCGGAGGTGTAAAGAGATGTTGTCACACCGAAAAAGATAATCGTTCGAAAGAATGGAAAGTCGCTGCCTTGCACAAATATCGAAAAATAAATCAAATTGTGAACGAGCGCACCGATCAGCACGATGATCGCAAACCGATACGTTGCTAATGTCTGATCAGTTTTCTCCTCATCGAAGAAGTAACCTCCGACAAACCCGCAAACAGTCTTTGAAAGAGCGGAAAGTCCGAGAAAGTTGCCACTGATAATATCCATGATGAAGCCGAGAATGAATCCTGCAACCGTCGCGTGAATCTGTCCGTGCCTTAGTGCGAGGTAGGCGATCCACACGACAAGGATATCGGGTGTTACGTTTTCAATTGAGACAAAGCGAACAAACGTTGTTTGAAGAATAATGAGAGCAACGGTAATCAGTCCATAGCGGATCGATACGGTCATCAGGCTCTTCTATCAGCACTACCGGAGAACTTTTTCCTCAAATTTCACACGTGACGAGTCGGGCTGGAATTTTACCACGAATACCTCTTCAAGTGTCGAGAAATCAACCGCATTTTCGATTTCAATGGTTTTGAAAAGTGTTCCGGGTTGTTCTTTCACCGATGCGACAACGCCAATCCGAATGTTTGGAGGATACGTGTTGCTGTATTCCGAGGTTTCCACCATGTCTCCCGCTTTCACATCGAGGGTCTTTGGAACGTTTTTTAGGAGAGAATACGTTCCGCCCTCCCAAGAAAGAATTCCGTCCACGCGACTTCGCTGATCGCGCGCACTCGCACGAAAATCACGGTTCAGAACAATCTGACCAACCGAGTAATCCCCGCTTGTTGCGATGATTTTTCCAGCAAGACCTGCGTCGGTGATCATCGGCATACCGGCAGTTACTCCATCTTTCTCTCCCACATCCAGCGTGATCGTGTTTCTCAGAAGATGGAGAGTTTTTCCGACGACTTTTGCTGGGACGAATCCATTACGAGTGGTCTCTTTCAGCCCCAGAAGGTGACGGAGACGAATGTTTTCAAGCTTTGCCTCGCGTAATTGATTGACCTCGTCGGCAAGATTAACGTTCGTATGCCGGAGGATTTCATTTTCTTTTTCGAGTAGGAAAAAATTCGGGAGAAAAGTGACTGTTTCCTGGATTCTTCCGACGACTCCGAGTGCAAGCGCACGAATCCGGCGGACTTGCTGGTTATCATTCTGTGAAATAAGAGAAACCGAGATAATGACGAGGGCCGAGAGGATGAAATACTCTTTGAATTGCCGCACTATGTGAAACAACCGCTGCATATCATCCCCTGAGGTGAATTCGGCGGGCAGGTACCTCAGTAGCGCCGGCTCTTGATGAGGACTTTCGAGTACTGGGTGATATTTTCCAAGACCTTTCCGGTCCCCCGGACTACAGCCGTCAGCGGATCTTCCGCAACATGGACGGGGAGACCCGTCTCCAGCCGCAGTCGTTCATCTAACCCCTTGAGAAGTGCGCCCCCACCGGTGAGCATGATGCCGCGATCAAGAATGTCGGAGGAGAGCTCTGGCGGTGTTCGCTCAAGTGCGAGCTTCACGGCATTCACAATCTGAGATATACACTCATTGAGCGACTCACGGATCTCAGCAGAACTTCCCTCCGTCGTTTTTGGGACGGCGTTCACGAGATCACGCCCTTTGACCTGGATCGTGATTTCTTCTTTCAATGGCATCGCAGACCCAACTTCGCACTTAATTGCTTCGGCGGTCCGTTCGCCGATGAGCAAATTGTGGTTCTTCTTAAAATACTGGACGATGGCGTTGTTCATTTCGTCGCCCGCGATGCGAATGGACTCTTCGTTCACCAAGCCAGAAAGTGCAATGATTGCGATTTCAGTAGTTCCACCGCCGATATCAACCACCATGTTGCCGACCGGCGCATCAACATCAAGTCCGATGCCGATTGCCGCCGCCATCGGCTCGGCGATGAGGTGGACTTCCTTCGCGCCAGCATGTTCGGCAGAGTCGCGCACTGCTCGTTTTTCTACTTCGGTGATACCACTTGGCACAGAGATGACAATCCGTCGGCTTGGCATCCAGTTCGCATGGATCTTCTTGATGAATTCCCTCAGCATTCCTTCCGCGATTTCAAAATCGGCGATGACGCCGTCCTTCATTGGCCGAATGGTCCGGATATCCCGATGGGTACGGCCAACCATCTCTCTCGCCTCGTTCCCGATGGCAACGATTTTCTTTGTGTTTCTGTCGAAGGCGACAGTGGAGGGCTCGTGGAGGACGAGGCCCTTGCCTTTCATCCAGATCTTCGTGTTTGCAGTGCCGAGATCAATTGCGAGATCGGCGGAGAAAAGAGAGAAGAGGCCCATGAATCATCAATTCAAAAATTAAAAGTCAAAAATCAAAATTTGTTGGGACTAGTGTTTGAAATGCCGATTACCTGTAAACACCATCGCAATATTATTCTCATCTGCTGCCCCGATGACTTCCTTATCGCGCACCGATCCGCCTGGTTGAATGACTGCCGTAGCACCGACTTTCACCGCTTCGACGAGCCCATCGGCAAACGGGAAGAAAGCATCGGAAGCGACTGCACACCCTCTTAAGTCCAGGCCAGCCTCCGCTGCTTTCATCGCTGCAATCTTCGATGAGTCAACTCTCGACATCTGTCCTGCACCAATTCCAAGTGTCCGATCGCCGCGAGCGTAGACAATCGCATTGGATTTCACTTGCTTCACGACTTTCCACGCGAAGAGCAGCGCTTCCATCTCTCCATCTGTAGGTTTGCGCTTTGTCACGACCCTAAACTCGGCGGGAGCGAGATGGTCGACATCTGGTTGCTGGACAAGGAATCCTCCAACAACTTTTCTTACATCATATTCCTTCAGTGACTTGAAGTCATTGTTTTGCTTTATCAATCGACGGTCTTTTTTCTTTTTCAAAAACTCCAGTACCTCATCGTGGTAATCCGGCGCGATGACCACTTCTGTGAATATCTCGTTGATTGCGCTCGCCGTGGCCATGTCGAGTGTGCGGTTCACCACCACGATGCCCCCGAAAGCTGACTTACTATCAGTGGCCAGTGCCTTTCGATACGCCGCAGCCAGTTGAGCATCAACGCCGACACCGCATGGATTGGTGTGCTTCACGATGACTGCTGCTGGTTGCTCGAACTCCGCTACGAGTCCAGCGGCGGCGTTGATATCCAGAATATTATTAAAGGAGAGCTCTTTGCCGTGTAG
>JAHEZR010000216.1 GCA_023251005.1 Ignavibacteriota bacterium
CGTGTGGAGGCGAGGCGGGCTGGTATAATCCCAATGATCTTCATCGAGCTAAACCATCCTTCGGAGAAGTTTCTCTCATAGGATTCATGAGTAAGGGATCACTCTGCGCCGAGCCATCTCCGCACTTTCCTGATGGCGGGGCCGATCGGTCCCTCAACTTTTGCTGTGCGCTCCGGCTGCAGCGACGGGATGGTTCCTAATGATGAACTGAAGATTGGCTAACGCTTTTCTCCCCTGATTTGAGAATCCCGCAACGGTAACAGCGAGAGCTAGACTCAAAAAGAATGTCAATACTGCCGTTCTCGTTCTCCTTGGACTGGATTTCGCTACCGGTGGACGCGCAGGATCAAGAACATTAATTATCGGGATGTTCTTGATCTCCTCAATTTTCGCCACCTCGAGCTGCTTTTTCAGCTCAATAAAAACCGTTGAGTTAATTTGAACGTCTCGAGAGAGCCTGCCTTCGACGAGCGTGAGTTGGGGCGAATCTGCAATGCGCCGGTTCCCTGCGCGAAAATCTTTGAGGGCAAGCTCTGAACGCTCCAGCGCCTCTTGGACTTCTTTCATACGAGCTTCGATAAACTCCCGCTGTAGCGTGGCGTTTGTCTTTCGTTTTGTCCTTGTATAATCGTCTAAGTCAGCGGTGATTTGGTTCGCAACATCTGCAGCAAGCTGAGGCTCTTCCATGATGACCGCAAGGTTTACCGTGCCGAGCCGCGCATCAAAAGTTACCTCCATGCGCTGACGCAGTCTGCTCAATGCCCGATCGAGTTGCTCATTTTCATTCCCCACGTCGGATCTCCAGTATTCGGTGAGGGTCACGGTTTGCGAATAAGCTCGGGTTGTATATTTATGAGAGAGAACAGCTTGGAGAATCCGGTCGCTTTTGACGATTACCGGATAGAGTTTGGAAACTGGCGCCTCCCCTACGTTCAGACCAGAGGCTTCCGCAAGCGAACTGATGCCACTGAGCCCTAAAGCTTTTTCCTTCATCAGCTCGGGTAAAATGGAGGTCTCAGCCGTGTACAAGGGAGACACAAGGAATGTGATACCGACCGCGAGGAGTGTTGCAGCAGCAACAAAAATAGCTATCTTCTTGCGGCGAGACCAGACTGCCGGGATAACTTCTGTCCAGGGAAAAGACTTTTCTTCTGATTCTGCTCCTTTAGAAATAGCATGAGTGGTTTGAGGCGATTTTTCGTCCATGATCTCTCGTTTTGATATGTTTACATCACCCTCTCACTTCGTCACTTGCCGGACGATATACGCGATCATCACGGCACTGAGATTAATGCTCGCTATTTCCTTCAGCAACGGAAGCGTTCTACCAAGTTACAGAATCTTTATTCCCTCGCGCTTAATATGCCTTGATAGTGTCGTATCCTCTTTGGAAAACTCCTCCTCTCGAAGACATACGACCTCAAAGAGAGAATTATACCGCTGCACCTCGTGAAAGATCTCGAACGTTTCATCGAATGGACTGCCATCTCTGAAGGAGCCGAGAACGAGCGCAATATCAACATCGCTATATTCCTTTGGGTTGCCTCTCGCATAGGAGCCAAAAAGATACGCCTCCTTGATGTCGTATCTTTTCCTTAGCTTGAGGAGAAGATTCTTCACATCTGCTATTATTTCATTCTTCGTGAGAGCCACTGAATTGTTTCCTTTGAGAAATCGATAAAGTTTCTTGAAACATCCTCTGTTATGCCTTTTGACAGTTCGGAAATATCCTCCTTGTATCTCGCGTTGATATAATATTGCGACAGGAAATCTAGTTTCATCAATTGTTCCTCACTGAGTTCTGCGACCACCGTCGCCATCTCTGCCAACCTACGCAAATTGTGGACAGGGAGAATTTCTCCCCCATTGTATGCTATTAACGCTTTAAGGCATTTTTCAATCGCCTGCTGGCACATAAAGATGCTGTAAATATGCCGGCCTGCCCCGTGCATCGCTTCGGCCGTCCGCATATCATAATCGACACGCTCTATCCACTTCTTCACTCTTTCAGAGATCATTTCAATCCACAAATATACGAAACCTTTGAGATCTCACCTACCTGTTCACTTCCAGACTCGTCCTAGAGAGAAGCGAGCAAGCCCAGAGTTCATCCATGTATTTGCCTCCCTTTGATCCCGCACAAGCCGTCTTCCCTCGCCATTCTCACTTCGTCACTTGCCAGACGATATACGCCATCGTTATGGCACTCAATGTGATACTCGTGATTTCTTTCAGCAACGGAAGCGTCCTATCCGACTCAGGCAACTGTGTGGGAACGATTATTGTAGAACCAGACAGTATCTCGGGATCGCGCGCGAGGAAGAAGCCGCTCGGCTCCCATTTTTTTCCGTTCGGAAGGACAACGACTGTACTTCCCTCATCAGCATTGCGCGTGTACCCCCCAGCTTGCTGGATATAGTACTTTCGCGAGGCACCCTCCTTGTACGGAACGGAAGAAGGAGTATTTACCTGTCCGTGTACATAAACGACACCGGGATCACGGGGAACCACGAGGGAATCGCTAGCTTGAAGAACGACGTTGTCCACTGACGACTCGTCCTTCAAGATGCGCTAGAGGTCAATGGGGACATCAGATGAAGCAGTTCGGGGGAAAATAGGAAGCGGCCGACCAAGACTGTCGATAAGCGCGGACTCGGCAATCGAAGGACTTCTTGCCGGCACACCTCCAACTCCGGGCGCCCGAACCAGTCTAACTCCGGGAAGATATGCCGTGCTCTTGAAACCACCAAATCGTTTGATTAAGTCGGAAACTCTCTCACCCTCCTGTCGGATCGCATAGACACC
>JAHEZR010000217.1 GCA_023251005.1 Ignavibacteriota bacterium
TGTCCGCGGGGCAGCACTCGATCCTCTCGGGCCCATTTCATCAGACGCTGGAGCAAATTTCTTCAACTCAAATCGGCCAAGCGGCCAATAATCTAAAAGAAGGAGCACAAAGGGTAGGGTCACAAGCATAGGTTTCGCCATCAATCCAAACGCAAGAGCGAGCACGACGAGCAGGTACCTCCGGAACCCGGGGTGCTCAACGTAACTCATATACGCAATCATCGTCAGCATCCAGAAAAGGATGCTCAGGACGTCCTTACGCTCCGCTGCCCACGCAACCGACTCCACATGCAGTGGATGCAAGGCGAACAACCCTGCTACGAAGGCACTCTGCCACAGCGACTTCGTCATTCTCTTCAGAACCAGAAAAAGGAGTATTGAGTTGCTGACGTGGAAGAGCACGCTTGTGACATGATGGCCCCAGGCATCCAACCCGAAGATCTGGTAATCAAGCATATGGGATATCCAGGTGAGTGGGTGCCAATTCGCTCCGTGCCCTGTAGTGAAAGCCCAGACGATTCCCTGTGGTGTGAGCCCCTGCTTCACCGCCTGATTCTCAGTGACATAGTGGCCGTCGTCGTAGTTAATAAATTGGTTGTTAACGATGGGCGAGTAGACGGCAATCGTTCCAGCGGCCAGAATGCAGAGAACGGCGATGGTGCGGCTACTGTTGGTCGGCTTACCCATTGCGGGGGAACCACTTCTTCGAATGGATGAGCTTCATCCTTGAAAGTCGGAACATCAACCCGGTGAAAAGGCAGCCGAGCCCGTACCTGATACTCCGGGCAAGATTGATGGAGGATGCCTCGGGGAAGTATTTTGTGGGGCAGCTGACCTCGGCAATCGTATGGCCACGCCAAAGGATCTGGGCTAAAATTTGATTGTCAAACACAAAATCGTCTGAGTTGGATTGAAGCGGTATCTGTTCTAAAACCTGCCTTGAGAACGCCCGGTAACCCGTATGGTACTCGGAGAGCTTCGCCCCGGTGAGAAGGTTTTCAGAAAAAGTGAGGAACCGATTCGCAAGGTATTTCCAATAGGGCATGCCTCCTCTCAATGCATACCCTCCTAGAATTCGAGAGCCCAGCACACAGGGGTAGAGCCCATTGCCGATGAGGGAGGCCATCGCGGGAATCAGATTCGGTGTGTACTGGTAATCTGGATGGACCATGATGATGATGTCTCCACCCTCATCCAGTGCGAGCTTGTAGCATGTCTTCTGATTCGCACCATAGCCTCTATTACTTGGGTGGATATGAATCATAGTCCTGGGTAATCCTCTTACGACTGCAGCGGTCTCGTCGCTGCTGGCGTCGTCCACGACAATAATGAGATCGACGATGTCTTGCTCCATGACCTCGTCATAGGTTTTGCGAATCGTTCTTGCCGCGTTGTATGCGGGCATCACGACGATGACTTTCTTGCCTTTGAACATGCGTCTTCAGGGAGTTACTCAGTTTTCACTTCTACACGCAGAGCTGTTCTCAAGTTGAACTACTTTTTTTCCGGGGGTTTGTACTCCAATCCGTGCATCCTAAGGTACTCCGCCAGTGGCATCAACCCCACGCTCGCCCGCCTCACATCTACGTTCTCCTCATCTTCTGTTGGGATGAGTTCCATTTGCCCGGTCGCACTATTTGTTTGAAGCTGCGTGCCATAGAGTTGCTTCTTCCCCTCGGATATCAATATTCTGTCCTCTAACATTGCCACTTGAGCAGGGAAGGCCTGATTATTCGCCGCCGCCTCTTTGAGCAAAGGAAGAATTTTTTTTTGCTCGTCTACTTCTGCGTGCTGAACAATCAAGAAGGCCGCTGTAGCCGCTTCTTCGCCAACCAAACTTATTGTTGGCCAGCCATACTCCTCAACGATCTCCTCTAAACGTTTGATATTCTCCTTGTCTACGCCGGTTTGCTTGTTCGCTACCTCTAGAAATTCATTGAGAGCTTTCTGGGTCTGTTCCCGATTAGCCTTTTCAGCGAGCATTGGTATCTGCGCTCTGTACAACTGATCTTGCCTGCCCATCTCCACTAGCTCGCGCTGTAAATCCTTATTCAAGCGACCCACCACTGCAGAATCCTGAGCAGACGCCTTAATGCTTGTCGCGACTACGAGAAGCAGAGCAAGAAGTATTAGTGGTAATTTCAAAGATTCGATCACATTATCCAGAACTTCTTCTCCCCATGAGTCAGGATCGATCGCTGCAGTATATGTCTGGTGTATCGTCTTCGCCGCATTACCAATTCACTTTTCGCGCACCTGAGCACTTGGAACCGAGGTTGCGGGTTCCTGAACCTCCCGTGCCGTGGTCGACCCCTCAGCGCCAGATACCTTTCTGGACCTTTTCGACCGAAAAATCAGGAGACCATAAAGAAGCAGCGAAATTCCAGAGACCACCACTCCCGAAACGAGATATGGCGGCTCGTATTCCAGCTCGATTCTGTGCGTTCCCTTGTCCAGCAATAATCCTATGAAGCCGATGTTCACGAGGTTCAATCGTGCTTCTTTACCATCTACTTTCGCGGACCAGCCTTTATCATACGGTATCGAAAAGAACAACAGCTTCTGCTTCTCAAGATGAATGGTCCCAGTGACGACGTTTTGTCCATGATGGTCAATCCTAAGCGTGTCTTCTCGCCGAGACTGGACATCTCTTTCAAGGTCAGCAAAGGAAAACGCGGTCGTTGTATCTTGAAGATTAAACGTTTGCCATCCCCTGAATTGAGCTCTCTGGTCTTCTCCAATTACAAACGCTCTCAAGAGGGAGATGTCCATCTGGAGAGGTGACAGCTTCATGAAATCA
>JAHEZR010000043.1 GCA_023251005.1 Ignavibacteriota bacterium
CACTCCCGCCTATGAATTCAGCGGGAAGTAATCCGACATGACTCGGATTGGGTTGCCCCATTCGGACATCGCCGGGTCTCAGGCTGTTTCCGCCTATCCGACGCTTATCGCAGGTAGCCACGTCCTTCATCGCCTTCTGGTGCCAAGGCATCCACCGTATGCCCTTAGTAACTTAACCAAAAATCTTTATTGATACACAGATCGATCGTCCCCCGCGAAGCGGGGAACATGAGGTGCATCAATACATTTTTGGACAGTTTGCTCAGGTCTTGATTCTAGCATTGAACGCTGAGACGTTTGTTCTCTCCCACTTCAAGGCGGAGAAACTACTAGCCTCATTGTTCAATTGCTCTTCTCAGTTGTCAAAGAACAATTCCATTTTGAATTTCGAAATTCCTTTGTGGAGCTGATCGGGATCGAACCGACAACCTCGTGGTTGCAAACCACGCGCTCTCCCAATTGAGCTACAGCCCCGCAGCTTAGTAATGAGCACAGCCCTGTGGGCCTGAGTGGAGTTGAACCACTGACCTCACGCTTATCAGGCGTGCGCTCTAACCACCTGAGCTACAGGCCCAAATGATGAACGAATCGAGAACAGAGAACAACTTCGGCTACTTTTCGGAACCACTGACTTTTCCGCCACCAGCGGAACGCTCTAACCACCTGAGCTACAGGCCCAAATGATGAACGAATCGAGAACAGAGAACAACTTCGGCTACTTTTCGGAACCACTGACTTTTCCGCCACAGGCGGAACGCTCTAACCATCCCGCTTTCAGCGGGACCCAGATAAAGTCCCCAAAAAATCATGTTAAAGAACTCTCGAAGATTTTTTTCTTTTCTCAAGAACCACTGGCCTTCCCGCCTCTAGGCGGGACGCAAAATGATCCGAAGAACTATTTCAAGAGATAGACCAAGAAGGAAAAATCATGAAAAAAGTGTGCATAGACGAGCCGAACTCAGCGGGCAGAATTATCGAGTTGACTGTCGATGTTGCCATCGACACAACTCCTTAGAAAGGAGGTGATCCAGCCGCACCTTCCGGTACGGCTACCTTGTTACGACTTAGCCCCAGTCGCTGATTTTACCTTCGGCACCTGCTTCCCTTGCGGGTTAGCTCAGTGACTTCGGGTACTCCCAGTTTCCATGGCTTGACGGGCGGTGTGTACAAGGCCCGGGAACGTATTCACCGCGCCGTGCTGATGCGCGATTACTAGCAATTCCAGCTTCATGCAGTCGAGTTGCAGACTGCAATCCGAACTGAGACCGCTTTTTAGGGATTGGCTCCACCTCGCGGTATTGCAACCCATTGTAGCGGCCATTGTAGCACGTGTGTTGCCCTGGACGTAAGGGCCATGAGGACTTGACGTCATCCCCACCTTCCTCACTACTTGCGTAGGCAGTCTCCCTAGAGTGCCCAGCTTGACCTGATGGCAACTAAGGACAGGGGTTGCGCTCGTTGCGGGACTTAACCCAACACCTCACGGCACGAGCTGACGACAGCCATGCAGCACCTGTACAAGTGCCCCTTGCGGGGAGAGCGACTTTCATCGCTTGTCACTTGCCTTTCAAGCCCAGGTAAGGTTCTTCGCGTTGCATCGAATTGAACCACATGCTCCACTGCTTGTGCGGGCCCCCGTCAATTCCTTTGAGTTTCAACCTTGCGATCGTACTCCCCAGGTGAGGTACTTAATGCGTTAGCTTCGGCACCGATCCCGCTCGAGACTCGTCTCGCGAGTACCGAGCGGGACCGACACCTAGTACCCATCGTTTAGGGCGTGGACTACCAGGGTATCTAATCCTGTTTGCTCCCCACGCTTTCGCGCACTGGGCGTCAGTTGCGGACCAGGTGACCGCCTTCGCAACAGGTGTTCTTCCTGATATCTACGCATTTCACCGCTACACCAGGAATTCCATCACCCTCTCCCGCACTCAAGATGAACAGTATCGGCGGCGATTTGTCCGTTAAGCGAACAGCTTTCACCATCGACTTATTCACCCGCTTGCGCGCCCTTTACACCCAGTGATTCCGGACAACGCTCGGACCCTACGTATTACCGCGGCTGCTGGCACGTAGTTGGCCGGTCCTTTCTTAGAGAGTACCGTCAATTCCGCCTGAGGCGAAACATTCTTCCTCTCCATTAGGAGTTTACGACCCATAGGGCCTTCATCCTCCACGCGGCGTCGCTGCGTCACCCTTTCGGGCATTGCGCAATATTCCTCACTGCTGCCTCCCGTAGGAGTCTGGACCGTGTCTCAGTTCCAGTGTGGCTGGTCGTCCTCTCAGACCAGCTACCCATCGTAGGCTTGGTGGGCTGTTACCTCACCAACTACCTAATGGGACGCAGGCCCATCTTCTGACGCCGTAACTCCCTCGCTGTTACACAAAAGAATTACAGCCTTTAACAACATCTCCATGCGGAGCCGCTGCATCATTGGGTATTAGTCCCGCTTTCGCGGGGTTATCCCCATTCAGAAGGTAGGTTGCCTACGTGTTACTCACCCGTGCGCCGGTTTACTCGGAGTATTGCTACCCCTTTCTCCCTGACTTGCATGTGTTAGGCACGCCGCCAGCGTTCGTCCTGAGCCAGGATCAAACTCTCCGTCGTAAAGTTTTAAACTTTGTCAACGTCGAGTCTGATTTTGCTCGACCACTGTTCGTGGCAAGCAAGGTTATAACCCAGCTAAATTGACTCGTGGCTATGCACACTATTTTTCAAAGAACATTAGAAAGAAAAACCCTTTTTCAAGGGGGACTAAGTATACAAAATTTCTGTCGCAAAGTCAAGGGTTCTTGGTCTCTATATGTAAAAGAACAGACGTTCTTCAACAAACTCCTTGCCAGAACCCTCGCTTGCTTTACCCGAAGAAAACTTCCGCAACGCGGAATAGGTCAAGATCAACCGTTTTTAGGTGTCCGATAGCCTCAGCAAGCTCAACATCCCCGATGGCGTTCCCGTGTAGAGCAGCCATCCGGCCGAATTTCCCATGTTTGATCATCTCGACCGCATAGACACCGAAGCGGGTCGCTAGAACACGATCGGCGGCAGTTGGAGAACCCCCGCGCTGTATGTGCCCGAGGATGGTGGCACGTGTTTCGAAGCCCGTACGCTTCTCTATTTCGTCTGCGAGAAGGTTGCCTATTCCTCCAAGCCTCACATGTCCGAAGGCATCAAGCTTCACATCTTGAACAATGAGCTTGCCATCCCGGGCCATCTCTGAACCCGGTATAAACCTTGCCCCCTCCGAGACGACGACGATGCTAAAGCTCTTCCCTCTGTTATGTCTTTTCTTGATGACATCGGCGACGTTATCAAGATCAAATGGTTTTTCTGGAATAAGGATCACATCAGCACCGCCAGCGAGACCCGCGTAGAGTGCGATCCAGCCCGTGTGTCTCCCCATCACTTCAACTACCATCACGCGGTTGTGACTTTCTGCAGTTGTGTGGATCCTATCGATCGCTTCAGTCGCAATGTTGACAGCCGTATCGAATCCAAAAGTGAAGTCAGTGCCACTAATATCGTTGTCAATTGTTTTAGGCACCCCGACGATTTTCACCCCAGCCTTGTGAACCTTCGACGCAACACCAAGTGTGTCTTCTCCACCGACTGCTATCAGGGTATCTATCGCGAGATTCTTCATGTTCTTGATAATCTCTTGCTCTCCATCCTCTTCCTTGTAAGGATTTGTTCTCGACGTCCCTAAAATCGTTCCTCCTTTTGGAAGAATACCCGAGACGGAATTAATGTCGAGCGGCTGAGTGTGAGCTTCGACCATTCCTCTCCACCCATCGCGAATTCCCACTGTCTCATAACCAAATGACGCAGCTTTCCTGACGACGGCGCGAATGACTGCATTCAGACCAGGACAATCACCGCCTCCTGTAAGAATTCCTATTTTCATAATGCGCAGCCCCTCGCGATTTTTATCTCTTTACTTGAGTCTTTCAAAGTTCCAATGTTTCATTTTTTCCATCATCTGATAATCCGTGAGATCATAATGGATCGGTGTAATCGAAACATAGTTTTTCAGAACAGCTATTTGATCGACATCCTCGTCACGGTCGAGCTGGAGAAGTTTCCCCGTGAGCCAGTAATACTCCTTCTTGTTTGGATCACGTCTGAGCTCGAACGTGTCATCCCATTTCGACTTCCCCTGCTTCGTGATCAGTATCCCCTTCACCTGCGACTCGGGCACCGGTGGGACGTTCACATTCAATAGGGTTCCATCAGGCAAGCTTTTCCTTCTGAGGAAAAGTGCGAGCTTCCGAGACAGTTTCGCCGCGTAAGTGAAATCGGGTTCATCATTCGTTGTCAAGGAGACTGCGATCGAGGGAATATCGAGAATTGTCCCTTCAGTCGCTGCCGAGACGGTCCCGGAATAGATGATGTTGATCGCGGTGTTTGAACCGTGATTGATTCCCGAGATAAGCATGTCAGGATTCCGCTGGAGTATCGAGCGAACAGCAAGTTTCACAGCATCGGCGGGAGTTCCCTCGACGGCATATCCAAAAAAACTTCCGTTCTTATAGAATTTGTATGACCGAAGTGGATAGCTCACAGTAATTGCATGCCCTACCGCGCTCTGCTGCTTGTCAGGTGCGACAACAGTCACACGCGCAATCTTCTTGATCTCCTGAACGAGGGCATAGATTCCAGCGGAGTCGATTCCGTCGTCATTCGAAATTAGGATATGCAGTTTTTTGCGTGCAGCCATGAGTTAGATTGGGGATCAAACAAACTTAATATAGCGAGGCAGCGAACTCGAGTCAAGATAAAACAAAAAGCCAGCAGTCACGATGAATTACGATCGCTGGCAAGCGCCTCTTCGGAGAGTGGAGAAATCGATTAGTAACTTTCTTCCTTCCCCGGAAACTTGTTCTCTTTTACTTCACGTGCAAATTGCTCGAATGCGGCTCTAAAGATCCTCGCTCCGTCAGCGTATTTCCGCACAAATTTTGGCTGGCCGCCTAAAGGAAGCTCATACAATCCCAACATATCATAGACGACGAGAACTTGCCCATCGCAGTTTGGCCCGGCACCAATTCCAATTGTTGGAATGCTCACTGTCTCGGTGACTCTCTTCGCAAGCTTGGCTGGAATCTTCTCCAGCACGAGAGAAAAAATCCCAAGTTCATCCAATACTTTCGCATCTTTCAGCAAACGTTTGGCTTCCTTCTCAGCCCTCGCCCGCACCTCGTAACTTCCAAACTTGTGGATCGATTGGGGTGTGAGTCCTAAATGACCCATTACTGGAATTCCCACATCGAGGATTCGCTTGATGGTCTCAGCGACCGGCTCGCCCCCCTCGATCTTTACACCGCCGGCATCAGTTTCTTTCATGACTCTGCCGCAATTCCTGACTGCTTCTTCGCCGCTGACTTGGTAAGAGAGAAATGGCATATCGACGATCACCATTGCTCGCTTCACGGCCCGGCAAACAGCCTTGGCGTGATAGATCATCTCGTCGAGGGTGACGGGCAGCGTTGTCGAGCGACCTTGAAAGACATTCGCAAGTGAATCTCCCACTAGAATAATATCAATGGCCGCTTCGTCGAGGAGCTTTGCAATGAGGTAATCGTATGCAGTGAGCATTGCAATTTTCTCACCGCTCTGCTTCATCGTGAGGGTAACCTTCGTGGTAACTTTCCTTACGGGGGATTTCTTTTCCATCGTCCTATTCTAATATGCTAAACTTGCTGACAGAGTACCATGAAGAATGGGCACCTCATGGAAATCGTTTTGAAATCGGATTCCCCACTCAGCTTCAAACCCGTGCTGAAGACACTCCGTCACTTCCTCAAATTCAACCCGGCGTCCAAGAATTGAGGAGAGTTCGATACTCTTCATTTCAAATTCCCTTTCGACAGCTCGAATCGCCTGCTCATCCTCGAGAGAAAGGAATTCTGCCAGCCGGCGATGAGCAGGCCCAAGAAGGATTGACCCATGCTGTAGAATGATTTCACAATTGCCTTGAGAATTTGACGGCCCCACTTTCGGACCAAAACTGTATCGCCGCTGGGCACTCCCGACAATCTTCTTCCCGCGATATTGGATTTCATACCGAGCGATACTTACATAGCACGGAATATTGGAGTACGGTCGTTCGGACCGCTGCCCACTGGGCTCAGGTTGTGCGAGAGCAATCTCGCTGTTCAACAACTTGAGACCTCTCTCGAGTGCAAGTCCGATTGAGCGATGAACCTCCGAGATGGATTCTCCATTGGCCTTTGCAACTACACTGTAAGTCGCCTCTTCCCAATGTAGGACTGCACGCCCGCCCGTGGGTCTCCGCACTACATCGATCGCTTCCATCCGGCATTTATCGAGGTTGACACCTTCGAAACTCTGGTGAAAACCAATGGAGATACATGGAGGTTTCCAACCATAGACTCGAACCACACCCTCATGCTCACTTGCGAACAGCTCGCGCGCAAGTTGTTCATCGTAGGACATGTTAAAAGCCCCAGGAGAACGGCCGGTGTTCAGGAATTTCCACATTTGTGCAAGTTATGACTCGGATGATCTCAGCGTCCGTTTTCCTCCAATAATCCCACGTTCACTCTTTTGAATGAACTCGATGATGTGTTTAATCTCTTCTGTCAGCGTCATCTCTTGCTTAATTTTCTCGATTGCTTGAGACACGTTAAGGTTCGAGTCGTAAATGCACCGGTATGCGCTTTCAACGCTCGCAATTGCTTGGGGAGAGAATCCTCTGCGGCGGAGACCTACGATGTTCAACCCTTCGTAGGAAAGAGGCTCCTGACCTGCAAGGATGAAAGGAGGAACATCCTTGGGGACGCGAAAGCCGCCCCCGATCATCACATGCCGACCGATACGCACGAATTGGTGAATGGGCACCATCCCGCCGACGATTGCAAAGTCTTCGATTGTTACGTGGCCGCCCATGTTCACGGCGTTTGCGATGATGACGTTATTCCCAATGGCACAATCGTGAGCGACATGTGCGTAGGCCATCACAAGACAGTTTGTCCCGATCAAGGTCTTCCAGCGATCTTTCGTGCCTCGATTGAGAGTTGCAAACTCGCGTACGACTGTCCCGTCGCCAATCTCGAGTTCGGTCTTCTCTCCTGCGAACTTCAGGTCCTGCGGGATCGTACTGATCACAGCGCCATGGTGAATCTTACATCCTTTTCCGACTCTCGCACCGGAGGCAATCAAAACATTTGAAGCGATCTGCGTTCTATCTCCGATCCGCACGTCGTCCTCAATGATCGAAAACGGACCGACGGAAACCCCTTCACCGAGCTCCGCTTTTGGACTCACCTGGGCGGTGCGATCAATACTGACACTCATCAGGGGAAAACGGGTTGAGTCTAATTGTCGCTTGGGTCTACTTTCGATTCGGGTTTCGACGCTGGATCGCTGCTGGCTGCAGGAGGTTGGCCATCAAGCCGGTTCACGATCGCCGCCATCATTTCTGCCTCGGCGACAATGTTTCCATCCACGTAGGCTTTCCCGCTCATGATG
>JAHEZR010000044.1 GCA_023251005.1 Ignavibacteriota bacterium
TCCGGAAAGCTGGTTCAGCTTGTCAAGAAAATTCTTCTTTACATCATGCGCCATTGACTAACTCTTTATCAACCAGGCAATGGAGAGGTAGCAACGAGTTGCATCGATTCGTTTGGAATCTCTCCCAGCAATTCCATGCAATCACCCTGATATATGACTGCGTGTTCCTCAGGAGAGAAGTGCGCGGCGATAGGAAAAGCCTTGAACATGGGTGTGGCCTGCATCGGGAGACCTCTTGCCCTTCATCAACCTACTGAGAATTCTCGTCTCATTCAAGCGTGTCACGAGTTTTCAAAGTAATTTGAAAATGGCGTTCACCTTAAAGGTGAGCCCCACCTTTCCTTTTCTTCGCCTTTGCAAACCCCGGCTTCAGCACGTCATAGATAATTGCAATCCGCTGCTTGTAGGGAATGAAGGCGCTCTTCATGGCGTTTATCGTGAGCTTCTCTAAATCTTCGAGCTTCAGGCCGAACAGCTCAGCGGCAGTCTGGTACTCGTCCGTCAGCGTGAGTCCACTCATCAAGCGACCGTCGGTGTTCAGGGTCAAGCGGAAGCGATAGCGGTAGTAGATGCCGAAGGGATGCTCTTCCACGCTTTTAACTGCTCCGGTGTGGACATTGCTCGTAAGACAAATCTCCAGAGGAATTCGTTTGTCGAGAACAAATTGCGCAAGCGTCCCCATGCTCAAGACCTCTCCGTCCTTCACTTTCATGTCCTCGATCAACCTTGTCGCGTGTCCAATCCGGTGTGCGCCGCACCACTGGATCGCCTGCCAGATCGATTCCTTCCCGAAAGCCTCTCCCGCATGAATCGTGATATTGAAGTTTTCGCGCTGAATGTAATGAAACGCGTCAACGTGTTTCTTCGGAGGATATCCACCCTCTTCACCTGCAAGGTCAAGTCCAACGACGCCCTGATTGCGGAAGTCCACTGCCAATTCTGCAATCTCCTGGGAAATCTTCGGCTCCATATTCCGCATCGCACAAAGAATCAACCCATAATGCACGCCGAAATCCTTCTTGCCACGCTCTAATCCGCGAAGCACGGATTTCACCACCGTCTCCAGATGCAAACCTTTCTCGGCATGGAAGATGGGAGCGAAGCGGCTTTCGACATAGACGACGCCGTCCTTTTTCATATCCTCCATCATCTCGTAGGACACGCGCTCGAGTGCTTCTTCCGTCTGCATCACAGCAATCGTGTGGTCGTAGCCCTCAAGATAGAGCGATAGGTTTCCCCGGTTTGCACCGCGTTGGAACCACTCCGCCAGTTCGGGTGGATCCGTCGTCGGGAGCTTCTTATAACGAACGTCCTTCGCAAGCTCAATTACCGTCTGAGGGCGCAAGCCGCCGTCGAGATGATCATGGAGGAGAACTTTTGGAAGTGCGCGGAGAAAATCTTCTGTGAATCTCATGTTAGGAGCTCTGGCCGATTTCGGTTTGTCAACACTCAAAGAGTGCTTACTCTTCGCACGTAACAACCCCTATAAACTCAACTCCATTCCAAGCTGGCATTCGACGGGATCGACACCTCTGCGGAAGAGTCGGGCAGAAGCGTATCCCTTCAGGAGGATGGCGCCTCCTTCGACACGCAGCATCCCGCCTTCACGCAATCCCACAACCGGTGCCTGATTCTCCTCGTGGAATTGACAAATTCTCTCCCCTCGAGTTTCGCCCATGTGTCTTGAAGAGAGATCCGGATCAAGATAATGAGGATTGATCTGGAAAGAAACGAGCCCGAGTGCGTTGAGAGATGGCGGCATCACGATCGGCATGTCATTCGTCGTCTGGATCGTCGGACAAGCGACAACCGAGCCGGCACTTGAGCCAATGTAAGGCACTCCTTCTTCTACTCTCTGCCGAATGGGCCGCAGAAGATCGTAGTCATAGAGTACCTTCAGCAGCCGGAACGTGTTTCCCCCGCCGATGAGAATGGCTTCCGCGTACGTAACGGCTTTTTTTGGATTCGGGGATACGTGGGTCGAATCAAGGTCGTACCCCATCGCCTCGAAACGCTTCCGCGCCGTTGCAGCATACCCGTCGAGATTGTAGAGGGCGTAAGGAACGAAGAGAACGCGCTTGACGGCTCCCAAGAAATCCCGGATTTCACTCTCGGCGTAGTCGAGGTAGGCACTGCCGTACACTGCCGAACTGCTGATCAAGAGAAGTCGCTTAGCGTGACTTTCCGCTTTCGGCAAATTTCTGCTCTCTCGCCGTCTGTTGCTCCTCATAATAACAACCTGAATTGGTTTTAACTACAAAAAATTCGATTGAAAAGCAATTAAGAGACCTCCGCCTGGGGCTGGGATCTTTCGCTGCGGGAAGGTTATGTGCTCAGAAAGGGATAGCTCAGGATCAACTTCCTAGCGGTACATCGAAGAGAACAATTTCCGACTCTTCTGCTGCTCGTATGGTGAGGCTCTGCTCCTTATAAACTTTCGCCGCATCGCCTTTTGAGAGAGCAACGTTGTTGGCATCGGCTTTTCCATCGGCAAGATAAAGGTACACGCCGCGACCGTCTTGCAGTTGGTAAGACAGCTCGTGGGCAACCTCGAGATTGGAGACATACATCGTAACATCCTGGTGAAGATAGACACCGCCCAGCTCCTTGCGTTCTGAAGCAGCGGGGAGGAGTAAATTCTTTCTCTGATTCTTTGTGAAGTTCTTCTGCTCGTAGGAGGGCGTCAAACCTCTCTCATTAGGAAAAAACCAGATCTGCAATAAGTGCACTCGCTCTTTATCCGATGCATTGTACTCCGAGTGAACGATACCGGTTCCAGCACTCATGCGCTGCACCTCGCCGGCCTTGATGATCCCACGGGTTCCGATGCTGTCCTGATGTTCGAGTGTTCCTTCGAGAACGTAAGTTACGATCTCCATGTTGTCGTGGGAATGCGCTCCGAATCCTGTCCCCGGCATGATGATATCGTCGTTGAGCACACGAACGGGACCAAAACGAACGTGAGTCGGATCATAATAATGATTGAATGAGAAACTGTGATAACTCGTTAACCAGTCAAGTTTTGTTTTCCCCCGATCTTCACTTTTTCGAATTTCTATCAAGAGTTCCTCCGTCAAGAAAAAATTCCTCTAAGGCTGAAAACTGGCTAGCCCGGGTTGGCCTGCTTAAAAGCGGTGTGTCCCTCTTAGTGTATTCCCCCGACATACATCTTCTCGCCGGCTTCAACACGAAAAGGGAGGCGATTCTGAGGTGGGGGAATAGGACACGTTGCGTATTCTGTGAACACGCACGGCCAGTTGTAGGCTTTGTTGAAGTCCAAGATGACTTTATTATTGGCATCTGGCATGGCACTGTAGAGCTGCCGACCTAAATGGTATGTTTCCTCCCCGCTGGTCTCGTCGCTGAACATAATGAAGAGTTCATTCTCCGTCCCTTCCTCAATGACAGCGTCCAGCCGGTAGGTTTTTCCGCCAACCTCGAACGCAAGCGCACCGGGACATGAATCGTACTCCACCGTATTAATAATCGTCGGGATGGGGATGATCTTCGGAGGCGTGTAGGGTTCGAACCTCGCCTCGATGCGCCATTTTAGATCGACGGGGAAATATTCTAGTCCTTTAAAATCCAGCCGCGCAGGATTCTCCTTGTCCTTCACTCGCACGCCGAGTTGATCTGCCCGTTTTATCAGATAGAAGCTCAGTGTACCCAGGTTCAGAACCGTGGCCCCGCCCAAGCCCTCTTCGTCGGATTGAAGTACCCGCGAAGTGACGAGAGAATCTTTGTACCTGACTCCAGAGTTCCGGCGCGCCTCAAGCCGCACGGTTCCGGTCTCAAGCCAGAGTGAGCCCGCGAACTTTGGTGCTTTTCCTGGTGGGAAGACGATCGCGTTCAAGGAATCGCTTCCCAATTTGTTCTCGCCTTCCTTCAGCCAAAAAAGTCCGCAGAGCGTAAGCCAACCGTTGTCACTTGTTAGTCCTGCGAGGCGCCTTTCTTTCCATTTTTTGATTTCTTCTTTATAGGCGGCTTCGTCAATGGTGCTTGTGGCTTTCGCGCAGGCCTCGATTATCACTAATGGAACTAAGAAGAGCAGCGTCCGGCCTAACATGCTGTGGCGAATTTTTCCCCTCCCTCCTTGTATTAGCATCGCTGTACTACTCCATTATAATTAATCCTACAACAAATTTCCATTACTGCGCTTTTCCTGTACTTGAGCGGCTTAAAAACCCTCGTTTACAGATTGCTTCGCTCGAACGACTTTCGTTCGTTGAAAGTTAAACTTACCCACTCCCCACTCGGCGAAAACTCGTACCGCATAACGAAGGGAATCCGTCTCTCTGCGAGACCAATGGACTTAAGCAAAGATTCATCGATGATACTTGATGGAAAAAATCGGATCAATGAGAAGGGTCAGCGGTACGTCAATGTCCGGAAGATTAACGGAAAGCACAAGGAGCCAGAAGAGGACCCGTTCCTGACCTTTCTGATCTTTTGCAGGAAATCTTCCGCCCTCGATGAGTTTTGCTGCGAGCGCACCCGTAAGACTGTGCGTAATGTTGTCCACATTCTTGCCACGATCAGGAATTTAACTTTACATCGATGGGTTTCTTCAAACGGGCTAACCGGTTCCTGGTTACTTCAGGAGTTCAAAGTTGAGAATAATATTTACGGTGTCCCCGGCAATGAGACCGCCCGTCTCGATTGTCCGATTCCACTTCAGGCCATAGTCGAACCGGTTAACTGATAGCATTGCCTTCCAACCGGCACGTGTGCCCTGGGCTGTGGAGATCGTTCCATTGTGAACGGCACCAAGTGTCACTTTCTTCGTTGTGTCTCGTATCGTGAGGTCGCCGTGAATTTTGTACACGTTCTTGCCAAGCTCCTCGACGGAGTGGCTCTTGAACTTGATCTCTGGAAATTTCTCCGCATTGAAGAAATCATCGGACCTTAAGTGATTGTCCCGCCGATCGTTGTCAGTGGTGATGCTGGCAACTTTAATCGTTGCCTCCACGACGGCATCGGTAAAGTCGTCCTTCGATGAGGTCACGGAAATATCAAAATCTCTGAATTTGCCCGTCACCTCCGATATAACCATATGTTTCACTGTGAATGTTACACTGGAGTGGGCTTTGTCGAGTCTCCAGGCCGCGGGTTGAGCGTGCACCGTTGTAAGGGCTGTGCTCAAGAGCAAAACCAGGAGTTTTATTCTTCGCATAGTGTTTCCATTTGTGGTTAACCTTCTCATTAGTTTTTACTAACAGGCAATAACTATTAAAGTCGTAATTAGTCCTCAAAGTTCCCCTCGCTATCATTGCTGATGTATCGTGCCCATGTCACAATTGCTCCTCAATTTCAAAATCCTTTTCCGCCAAAACCCTCATTGTCAGTTTCAGGTCCCCTTCCTTCACCATCAGATAATCCGTACTAAAAGTTGAAACTACCAGTATGCTGATTCCCGCCTTGGCCAATGGGGCAACCATGGACGCAATGATGCCGCTCGCAGAAAAATCAAATGGCCCGCTGGATTTCAAGCATCGCCATCCTGCCTCTCGTTTCGTTGCTTCTGGAATCAAGGATTCTGAACAGAGGATAGAAAGCTCTTCACCTGTCCGCGTAATCGAGAAGAAATCTCCAGCAATCGCCCAGCTGGGAATCTCTTCGTCTTTGTCGAGCGGACAAACTGCAAATGTCTCTTGCAAGAGGGTAAGAGATGGTCTTTTGGCTGGCATCCGTTCCTTCGAATGTGGTGGAAGGTGGGCAGCTTTAGAGCATACCAATCCGCTTTCTGACGAACCACTCTACTCCAAACACGAGGATGATCAAAGCCAGGAAAGTGGGAAGGGTCCAGAGCTAGAATTCGCTTGCGTGAGTGATTTCTTTTGATGTGAGCTTCGTGTTACGCTGCAACTCATCAGCCAGCCCAGAAATATTCTCTGGATCAAAATATTTTCCGCCGGACCGATAGGCGATTTGCTGCAGGAGGGGTTTGTTCATTCGAGTCTCTTGAAATTCGATCTCTTGTGCTCCAACAGAGAATTTCCCTCTATCTTCACCGAGGCGCTCGGTACCGGAAACTGCTGTTCCGGAGAACTGAAATTCTCCTTCGCCAAGCCCGTCGAGTTTTCCTTCATAGCGGCCGTTCCCAATTGGCGTGAGAACTGTCTCAAACGTCTCATTCTGCTTCTTGACAGCGACCCTCACCTCGGCCACATCTATGGGCCGATATGTTTTATCGTAGGCTTGCGCCACAAACTCAACTGGTTCTCCTCCAGTAAAAACTTCTTTTGTCGCAGCGATCTTCACCTGTTTTGCGTCCTCACGTGTTGTGAGCCAGCGGATCGCATTACTGATGAACGCTTGTAGAACATCGTTCGACGGATCCGTTGCTTGAGTGAGTAACTTCCACCTCCAAATTCCGTAGCCAAGCACCGCAATCGTCTTCACTCCAACAACGTTCCGCGACAGAATCAGGGGTTCGTTCAATGTCGCTCCTTGAACCTTTGCAAGTCCCAGTACTTCGGCCTCGGGTTTTACCTGAAAGGCCGTCCCGGTTCTGTAAATCGGAGGGAGGCTCTCCCAAATATTTGAGGAGCCGCCCAGCTTCATCACTGGATGGGTTCGCTCATTTTCTGGAACTCGAACAGAAACAGTGATCTCATCCGATCTCGCCGATCTTGAAGTAAACGGTAAAGCAGCGTCAAGTAAGCGCAACTTGTTAAAATCCACGCTCCTGCTCAAGAGAATGAAGACCGACTTCCCGCGCTGTTGCAGTTCCGCCTGGAGTGTGCGTAGAACATCGTCACGCGAATTGGGCAGTGGAAATCCCACGAGAACGATACAGTCTGCATCGGCAATCATCGATGACGAAGTTTCTCCTTCGTAAAACTCCGCTGCATTTTTCTGGATGAGTGCTTTCACCTCAACATTCTTATCCTCACTCAATGCGCGCCTTATAAAAGAGACGTCGGGGCTGGGGGCCCCCGCGATCAGAAGTACCTTGATCTTACTTTTCAACACTTTCACGAATACCGATTTGTTGTTGTTTGCAGCAGTCACCTCGCCTTCGATCTTCGAGACGCTTACTGTGTATCGTTTCGTCCCCTCTTCCTTCGGCTCGAAGAAAAACTTCACCGGATACTCCCATGTGCCTTCTTTCAAAGTGAGGAATCGCTGCGCAATAGGTTTGCCGCCCTCCGATAGAGACACCTCGACACGGTCTCCATTAAACCCTGAGCTTTTCACCATTACATCCATCGGGACACGACTCTCGGAGTACGCAATCTCATTCGTCGCTACCTTCGTGATGAGGACGTCCTTTTGTTCTGATGAGTCACCGATGCCCACTGCGTAAATTGGAACGCCAAAGCGCTCGGCCTCACGAAGAGGATTCTCACCAAGATTATAGTTTCCGTCAGTCACCAGAATGGCTGTTTGTATGTTCTCTTCGACTGTTTTTTCGCTGAGTTTGTGCAGTGCTGTTGAAATATCCGTGCCGCCTCCATCAAAGCTCAGAGAGTCTGGTGAAGAAACCTC